>NZ_JBEPAK010000001.1:0-141204 GCF_040298565.1 Kitasatospora sp. NPDC001539
GCGAGCGCTCGGCGTCCTCCGGGGGGCGGCCCCCGTTACTGCGGCGTCACGTAGGCGCCGGAGATGCCGCCGTCGACGAGGAAGGTGTTGGCGGTCATGAAGGACGAGTCGTCGGAGGCGAGGAAGGCCACCGCGGCGGCGATCTCCTCGGGTTCGGCGAAGCGGCCGAGCGGGATGTGCACCAGTCGGCGGGCGGCCCGCTCCGGGTCCTTGGCGAACAGCTCCTGCAGCAGCGGGGTGTTCACCGGGCCGGGGCAGAGGGCGTTGACCCGGATGCCCTCGCGGGCGAACTGCACGCCCAGCTCGCGGGACATCGCCAGCACCCCGCCCTTGGAGGCGCTGTAGGAGATCTGCGAGGTGGCCGCGCCCATCACCGCGACGAACGACGCGGTGTTGATGATCGAGCCCTTGCCCTGGCGCTGCATGTGCGGGATCGCGTACTTGCAGCAGAGGTAGACGCTGGTCAGGTTGACCTCCTGGACCCGCTTCCAGGCGTCCAGGCCGGTGGTGAGGATGGAGTCGTCGTCCGGCGGCGAGATGCCCGCGTTGTTGAAGGCGATGTCGAGCCGCCCGTACTCGTCGACCACCCGCTGGAAGAGGTCGCGCACGGCCTGCTCGTCGGTCACGTCGGCCTCGACGAACAGGCCGCCGACCTCGTTCGCGGCCTTGGCCCCGGTCTCCGCGTCGAGGTCGACGCAGACCACCTTGGCGCCCTCGGCGGCGAAACGGCGGGCGGTCGCCAGGCCGATGCCGCTGCCCGCGCCGGTGATGACGGCCACCCGGCCGTCGAGTCGCTGGGTCATGCTGATCACTCCTCCGTGGAGATGAAGACGTTCTTGGTCTGGGTGAAGGCGTCGAGGGCGTCCGGGCCGAGCTCGCGACCGAGGCCGGACTGCTTGAACCCGCCGAACGGCGTGGTGTAGCGCACCGAGGAGTGCGAGTTGACGGAGAGGTTGCCGGCGTCGACGCCGCGCGAGACCCGCAGGGCGCGCCCGAGGTCCCTGGTCCAGATGGAGCCGGACAGCCCGTACTCGGTCGCGTTGGCGATCCGCAGCGCGTCCTGTTCGTCCTGGAAGGGGACGACGGCGACGACCGGCCCGAAGATCTCCTCGGTGAAGGCGCGGTCGTCGTGCCGCACCGGGGCGAGCACCGTCGGCGGGTACCAGAAGCCCGGCCCGTCGGGGGCGCTGCCGCGGAAGGCGACGGCCGACCCGTCCGGGACGTAGGAGGAGACCCGGGCCCGGTGGGCGGCCGAGATCAGCGGGCCCATCTCGGTCTTCTCGTCCGTCGGGTCACCGACCCGCACGCCGCGGACGGCCGGCTCCAGGAGCGCCAGGAAGTCCTCGAACACGGATGCCTCGACGAGGATCCGGGAGCGGGCGCAGCAGTCCTGCCCGGCGTTGTCGAAGACCGCGTAGGGCGCGGTGGCGGCGGCCTTGGCGAGGTCGGCGTCGGCGAAGACGATGTTGGCGCTCTTGCCGCCGAGTTCGAGGGTGACGGGCTTCACCTGGGCGGCGCAGCCCGCCATGATCTCCTTGCCGACCCGGGTGGAGCCGGTGAACACGACCTTGCGCACGTCGGGGTGGGTGACGAAGCGCTGCCCGACGACCGGGCCGCGGCCGGGCAGGATCTGGAGCACGCCCTCCGGGATCCCGGCCTCCAGGGCGAGTTCGCCGAGGCGCAGGGCGGTGAGCGGGGTGAGCTCTGCCGGTTTGACGATGACGGTGTTGCCGGCGGCCAGCGCGGGGGCCAGGGCCCAGGCGGCGATCGGCATCGGGAAGTTCCAGGGCACGATGACCCCGACCACGCCGATCGGTTCCTGGAAGGTGACGTCGATGCCGCCGGCGACGGGGATCTGCCGGCCGAACAGCCGCTCCGGCGCGGCGGCGTAGTACTCGATGACGTCCCGTGCGTTGCCCGCCTCCCAGCGTGCGTTGCCGATGGTGTGGCCGGCGTTGGCGACCTCCAGTGCGGCGAGGTGTTCGCGGTCGGCGTCGACGGCGGCGGCGAAGGAGCGCAGCAGCCGGGCCCGGTCGGCGGGGGCCACCCGGCGCCAGGTGTCGAAGGCGGCGCGGGCGCGGGCGACGGCGGCATCGGTTTCGGCGAGGCCGGCCAGTTCGACGGTGGTGATCACCTCCTCGGTGGCGGGGTTGACGACCTCGAAGAGGTCCGGTTCGGTCATGGAGCTGTCTCCCTGTGCGTGGGTGTGGTCCGGCCGGCGGTGAGCAGGGCTTCGAAGAGGCGCAGGTCGTCGGGGTCGGTCTCGGGGTGCCACTGGACGCCCACCGCGAAGCGGTGGCCGGCCAGTTCGAGTGCCTCGACGGTGCCGTCCGCGGCCCAGGCGGTGGCCCGCAGGCCGGTGCCGAGCCGGTCGACGGCCTGGTGGTGGTAGCAGGAGACGTCGGCGGCCGGCCCGAGGACGGCGGCGAGGCTGCTGCCGTCCACCAGGCCGATCCGGTGCCGGACGAAGCGGGCGGGGACGATCTGGTGGCTTCCGTCGGGCAGGTGCTGGCGGAGGGTGCCGCCGAGTTCGACGTTGAGCAGTTGCATGCCGCGGCAGACGCCGAGCAGCGGGAGGTTGCGGGCGAGGGCGGCCGCGAGCAGCCGGCTCTCCCAGTCGTCGCGGGCGGGGTGGGGCGGGCCGGTGCGCGGATCGGCGGGCGCCGCGTAGCGGGCCGGGTCGATGTCCGGTCCGCCGGCGAGGACGAGCCCGTCCAGGGCGTCGAGCAGATGGTCGACCCCGCCCGGTTGCGGTGGCAGCAGCACCGGGGTGCCGCCCGCGCGTGCGACGGCGTCGACGTACGTCTGGGGCACCAGGGCGGCGCGCTGGTTCCAGACGGACCAGGCGGCGTCGTCCTGGTAGGCGGTGATGCCGATCAGTGGTCGTCGGCCGTCGTCGCGGCTCACAGCCGCTCGAATCCGCGGCGCCGCTCCCAGTCGGTCACCGCCCGCTCGTAGGAGGCGAGTTCGGCGCGTCCGGCGTGGGTGTAGTGCCGGACGACGTCCTTGCCGAAGGCCGCGGTGGCGACGGCGCTGCGTTCGAAGGCGTCGACCGCGTCACGCAGGGTGGAGGGCACCCGGGGCGCGGCGGAGGCGTACGCGTTGCCGGTGAACTCCGGTTCGAGTTCGAGCTGTTGCTCGACGCCGTGGAGTCCGGCGGCGATCAGGGCGGCGACCGCGAGGTACGGGTTGACGTCGCCGCCGGGGACGCGGTTCTCGAAGCGCAGTGACGGGCCGTGGCCGACCACGCGCAGGGCGCAGGTGCGGTTGTCGCGCCCCCAGGCGATCGCGGTGGGCGCGAAGCTGCCGGGCACGTAGCGCTTGTAGGAGTTGACGGTGGGTGCGAGCAGCAGGGCGAAGTCGGCCAGGCAGGCGAGCTGTCCGGCGAGGAAGTGCTCCATGGTGCGGGAGAAGCCGTGCGGACCGTCGCCGGGGAACACCGGGGCGCCCTGTTCGTCGCGCAGGCTCAGGTGGATGTGGCAGGAGTTGCCCTCGCGTTCGTCGTACTTCGCCATGAACGTGAGGCTGCAGCCCTCCTGGGCGGCGATCTCCTTGGCGCCGGTCTTGTAGACGGCGTGGTTGTCGCAGGTGGTGAGGGCGTCGGCGTACTTGAAGGCGATCTCGTGCTGGCCGAGGTTGCACTCGCCCTTGGCGGACTCGACGGTGAGGCCGGCGCCGGCCATGTCGTTGCGGAGCCGGCGCAGGAGGGGCTCGATCCGGCCGGTGCCGAGGATGGAGTAGTCGACGTTGTACTGGTTGGCCGGGGTGAGCCGGGTGTAGTCCTTGTCCCAGGCCTGTTCGTAGCTGTCCCGGAAGACGATGAACTCCAGCTCGGTGGCGGCGTGGGCCTGCCAGCCGTAGCCGGCCAGCCGGTCCAGCTGCCGTTGCAGGACCTGGCGCGGGGAGACGGCGACGGGGCTGCCGTCGTGGTGGGTGACGTCGCACTGGACCATGACGGTGGCGGGGTGCCAGGGGATGGGCCGCAGGGTGGCGAGGTCGGGGCGCAGCACCAGGTCGCCGTAGCCGTTGTCCCAGGAGGAGATCTCGTACCCGTCGACGGTGTTCATCTCGACGTCGACGGCGAGGAGGTAGCCGCAGCCCTCCGCCGCGCCGGGTACGACGTCGTCGAGGAAGTACTCGGCGGCGACGCGTTTGCCCTGGAGGCGCCCCTGCATGTCGGTCATGGCGAGCACGACGGTGTCGACGGACCCGTCGGCGACGCGGGCGCGCAGCTCGTCGAGGGTGAGCCGGGGGGTGGTCATCGGACCTCCAGTTCGGTGTCCCGGGCGTCGGGGGCGGGCGGCGTGCCGTGGACGTGGGGGCCGGTGAACCAGTGCCGGGCGGAGGCCAGCCACCACAGGCCGGCGAAGCCGACCACGACGGCCACGGCGACGGGGGTGTAGTTGAAGCTCTCGACGGTGATCGGGCTCGCGGTGGGGAGCATGAACAGGACGGTGATCACCGCCGTCCAGGCGACCGCGACGACGCCGACCGGGCGGCTCCACCGGCCCAGGTGCCAGGGGCCGCGCGGGAAGTCCGCGCCCTGACGCAGCCGCAGGTACACCGGGATGACGTAGGAGATGTAGAGACCGATGACGGAGATCGAGGTCACGGCGGTGTAGGCGGTGCTGTTCCAGAGCGCGGGCAGGCCGAGCAGCAGGGCACCGCCGGTCGCGAGCCAGACCGCGTTGGTCGGGGTCTGGGTGCGCGGGTCGATGCGGTGCCACAGGCGGGAGCCGGGCAGCGCGCCGTCCCGGGAGAAGGCGTAGATCATGCGGGAGTTGGCGGTGACGGAGGCCATGCCGCAGAAGAACTGGGCGCCGATGACGATGAGCAGCAGCAGTTGGGCGCCTCCGTCGCCGATCGCGTCGATGAAGATCTGCGCGGGCGGGACGGCCGTGTCGCTGGCGAGCGCGCCGTCGTAGTCGCGGATCGCGAAGGTGATGCCGAGCAGCAGGATCCAGCCCGCCACCAGGGAGACGGTGATGGCGTTGACGATGCCGCGCGGTCCGGAACGGGCGGCGTCGCGGGTCTCCTCGGTCATGTGGGCGGAGGCGTCGTAGCCGGTGAGGGTGTACTGGGCCATCAGCAGGCCGAGCATGGCGACGTAGAACTGGCTGTGGAAGCCGGTCTGGTTGACGAACTCGGTGAGCACGAAGGACACGGAGGCGTGCCGGTCGGGGAGCACGGCGAGCGCGCCGACGATGACCGCGACACCGACCAGGTGCCACCACACGGACACGCTGTTGAGGACGGCGACCAGGCGCACGCCCCGGGTGTTGAGCAGGCCGTGCACCAGCAGGATGACGGCGAAGATCTCCATGGTGTGCGCGGGGGTGGCCTCGACGCCGAAGCGGAGGGTGAGGAAGGCGTTGGTGAAGAAGGCGGCGCCGTAGTCGACGCTGGCGGTCACCGCGACCTGGCCGAGGAAGTTGAACCAGCCGGTGAACCAGCTCCAGGCCGGGCCCCGACTGCGGGTCAGTTTGGCGGACCAGTAGTACAGCCCGCCGGCCGTCGGATAGCTGGAACAGATCTCGGCCATCGCCAGCCCGACGCAGAGCGTCAGCAGGCCGACCACCGGCCAGCCCCAGATGATCAGGGCCGGGCCCCCGGTCTTCATCCCCGTCCCGTACAGGGTCAGGCAGCCGGAGAGGATCGAGACGATGGAGAAGGACACGGCGAAGTTGGAGAAGCCCGACATCGAGCGGGCCAGTTCCTGGGTGTAGCCCAGCTCGCGGAGTCGTTGTTCGTCGGCCGAAACGGGGGCGGTGGGCTCCGGAAACCGTTCGGGGGCAGGGTGGTCGGGTGAGCGTGCGTCGGTCATGGGCACCCCTGGGGGTTGAGGGTGTGCCGGGGAGCCACCCGGCCACGACGGCGTGGCAGGGTCCCCCCGACGGGTTCGACGGTCGGACGGCTCTTCAATGGTCTGGAATCAGTCCATTGGGTGGGTGAGCAGCATCGTTCCGGCTGGATCCGGGCCGCGTCAAGAGCGACGGGGGACGAATCCGGAAACCCGTTCGTAGGTACGATTCCGGCGTGGACGCGGACGAAACACGTGAGCGGGCGCGGCTGGACTGGCGGGCGGGCGCGATCTTCCGGCCGGTCCGGACCGGGAACGCCTTCGAGGAGACCGTCGAGAGGCTGCTCCAGGCGATCAAGCTCGGCGTCTTCGGCTTCGGCGACCGACTGCCCGCCGAGCGGGACCTCGCCGCCCGGCTCGGCGTCAGCCGGGAGACCCTGCGCGAGGCTCTCCGCACGCTCCAGCAGGCCGGCTGCGTCGAGCCCCGGCGCGGCCGGTACGGCGGCACCTTCGTCACCTACCGGATGCCGGCGCCGGACGTCGCCGACCTGCGCCGCGCGGCCCGCGACCTCGGCGGCGCACTGGAGGACGCGCTGACCTACCGCCAGGTCCTGGAGGTCGGCGCCGCCGAGGCGGCGGCCCGCCACCCCCTCTCCCCCGACCAGCGGGCCCACCTGGAGAGCCGGCTGACCGACCTGGAGGGGGCCCCGCCCGAGCACTACCGCCAACTGGACTCGCGCTTCCACCTGGCGATCGGCGAACTCACCGGCTCCCCGACCCTGGCCGCGGCCATCGCCGAGGCCCGGATGCGCCTCAACGACCTGCTCAACGCCATCCCCATGCTGGACCGGAACATCGAGCACGCCGCCGAGCAGCACCGGGCGATGGTCCGGGCGATCCTCGCCGGCGACGGTGACGCCGCCCGACGCGCCACCGAGGAACACCTCGCCGCCACCGCCGCACTGCTGCGGGGCTTCCTCGCCTGAACTTCCGGGACCGTCCGGCTCGACGGGCGGACCGGCCGGGCAGTCTTCACGACCCGCGCGGTCCTCAGGACTGCGCAGTATTCAAGACCACGCAGTATTCAAGACCGCGCAGTCTTCAAGAAGTGAACGCGCTCGGGCTTAAGGACCATTTATGGTGACAGATATTGACGTGTTCACCGCCGAGCGGAAGGGTGACAGCCGGACGGCGCAGTCCGCGCCGCCCGCCCTCCCCCACCGCCCCCGGAGCCTCCCGTGATCACTCGCCGGACCATGCTCGGCGCCTCCGTCGCGGCCCTGACCGCCCCCGCACTCTTCGCCCTGTCGCAAACCGCCGACGGCAGCACCACACCGCAGCGGCTCGACGTCGACCTCGTCAACACCCTGTCGTCCCAGCCCGTCTACGCCTACGTCCTCGGCCTCGACCCCGCCCAGGGCAACAGCTGGGCCTTCCTGCGCTCCGACGGCAGCACGCTCTACCACCCGCCGTCCCCCACGGCTCCGGGCGCGCCGCTCGGCGCCGACTGCGCCATCGCCCTGGCCGCGCCCGGCGGCACCCCGCGGCGGATCCGACTGCCGTACCTCTCCAGCGGACGGATCTACTTCTCCGTCGGCCGCGAGCTGGTCTTCCTGATCAACCCGGGGCCGGGCATCGCCCTGCCCTCGGTGAGCAACCCGACCGACCCCAACATCGACACCTCGTACGGGTTCTGCGAGTTCACCTACGGGCCGGACCAGCTGTACGCCAACATCAGCTACGTCGACTTCGCCGCCGTCCCGATCGCCTTCGACCTGACCACCGGCAACGGGCGGCAGAGCGTCAGCGGCCTGCCCGCCGGCGGCCTGGAAACCGCCGCGAACGCGCTGCGCGCGCAGGCCGCCGCCGACGGCGGCGACTGGGCCCGGCTGATCGTCCCGGACTCCGCCGGCCGGACCCTGCGCATCCTCAGCCCCAACACGGCGATCAGCGCCAACCCTTCACTCTTCAACGGCTACCTCGACAGCTACATCGCCGCCGTGTGGCAGAAGTACCAGGGCACCGACCTGGTGATCGACACCCAGGCCGGCTGGGGCACCGTCACCGGCCGGGTCAGCAACGGCGTGCTCACCTTCCCCGGCGTCGGCGGCTTCGCCAAACCCTCCACCGCCGCCGTGTTCAACTGCAGTTCGGCGCCGTTCACCACCGGCAACGACCTGATGGGCAACCTCAGCGCGCGCCTCGCCGCCGCCCTCAACCGCACCACCCTGCTGGACGACCCGCACCAGCCGGACGGCGAGAACCCCGCCGCCTTCTACACCGCCGCGCGCACCAACCACTACGCCCGCGTCCTGCACGCGACCAACCCCGACCACCTCGGCTACGCGTTCCCGTACGACGACGTCCACCCGGCCGGCGTGGACTTCGAGGGCAGGGTGCAGTCGGCGAACCCGACCCTGCTCACCGTCACGGTCGGCGGCGGCCGGGGCCCGGTCGACCCCGGGCCCTCCCCGCAACCCGGCGGCGGACGGAGCGCGTTCGGCACCATCGAGGCAGAGTCCTACACCTCGCAGTCCGGCACCGCCCTGGAGACCTGCGGCGACACCGGCGGCGGCCAGGACGTCGGCTGGATCGCCAACGGCGACTGGCTCGCCTACGCCGGTGTGGACTTCGGCGCCTCCGGCGCGACCCGGTTCCAGGCCAGGGTCGCCTCCGGCGCCGCGGCCGGGGTCAGCGGGCTGGTCCAGGTACGGCTGGACAGCCCGACCGCCGCGCCGGTCGGCAGCTTCGCCGTCGCCAACACCGGAGGATGGCAGACCTGGCGGACGGTGCCCGCCGACATCGCCCGGACCACCGGGACCCACACCGTGTACCTCACCTTCGCCAGCGGGCAGAGCGCCGACTTCGTCAACCTCAACTGGTTCACCTTCGGCTGAGCCCGGGCCGCGCGACGGGCGTGGGCGTGGATCGCGGTCCGGTCGGCCGCGTTCCGCGCCTGCGTCCGCGCTCACGCCCGCGCCCACGCCCGCGCACGTCTGCGGCGGACCTACCTGCGCGCCGGCCACACGAACGACACCTGACCTGCGCAGAAGCCTCGCATCGACCGGGTGTCGCGAACCAGGCCGGTCTGCGTACGCTCGCACCCGACCGACCCGGCCCGCGGGCGGCGTGGCAGCCACCGCCCGGATCCCGGTCGTGCCGCACCTACCGAAAAGATCCCATGAGTTACTGCACGCCCTGCCGACGCCACCTCAACGGCGCGCTCTCCTGCCCCGGTTGCGGCCGGGCCGCCGAAACCCCTGCCGGGGACGCGGTGCACCGCGCCACGACCCCGGACGAGGTGCCGTCCGCCGCCTCCGCGCCGCCGCACCGCTCGGCAGGGCGCTCGACCCGGCGGCGGGGCGGGCGGTTCCGGCGGCCCGCCCTGGCCGCGTCGGCCGCCGGTGTGGTGGTCTGCGGGCTGGCCACCGTCCTGTTGGCCGGCGGCAACTCGGACGGCGCGGTGTCCCCCGCCTCCGCCGGCACCGACTCGCCCTCGCCGAACACCGCCGCCGTTTCCGGCGCGCCCGTCGCACCGGCGCCGGCCACCACGACAGCCGCGGCCCGCCCGCAGCCGTCGGCCACCTCCACCCGGCCGAAGCCGTCCGGCAGCGCCACCGCAGCGCTCCCCTCTGGCCCGCCCGCGTCCTCCGCCTCCCGTCCTCCGGCGGACCCGCCCGCGAAACCCTCCCCGAGCACCACGGGGACGAACCCCGGCCCCGTCCCGCCGCCCTCCGCCACCCCGCACCCGAGCGGCACACCGAGCTGCACGCGTTTCCTGCTGTGGTGCACCTGAGCGAGTCACCTCCCCGGGGTCCGGCGGCCCGGGCGAGGTCCCCGCGCACTGCGGGAAGGGACGGGCTCGGTCCAGGCCCCGCGCCCGGCGCAGCCGGACACCGAGGGCCTCCGGGGCGATGATCGGCTCCGGATCGTCAGGGGCGGCCCCTGCCCAGTCCCGCCGCCCTCCGCCACCCCGCACCCGAGCTGCACGCGCTTCCTGTTGTGGTGCACCTGAGCGAGTCACCTCCCCGGGCTCCGGCGGCCCGGGCGAGGTCACCGCGCGCTGCGGGGAGGGACGGGCTCAGTCCAGACCCCGCGCCCGGCGCAGCCGGACACCGAGGGCCTCCGGGGCGATGATCGGCTCCGGGTAGTCGGGGGCGAGCGGCCAGGGGCGGTGGACGGTGGGGCCGGGGAGGTGGGCGAGCTCGGGCAGCCAGCGGCGGACGTAGGCGCCGTCGGGGTCGTACCGGTCGGCCTGGCGGAGCGGGTTGAGGACCCGGTTGGGCCGGGTGTCGGTGCCGGTGCCCGCGACCCACTGCCAGTTGAGCTGGTTGTTCGCGATGTCACCGTCGACCAGCAGGGACAGGAAGTGGGCCGCGCCGATCCGCCAGTCCAGGTACAGCGTCTTGGCGAGGAAGCTCGCGGTGAGCAGGCGGGCGCGGTTGTGCATCCAGCCCTCGTGGGCGAGCTGGCGCATCCCGGCGTCGATGATCGGGTAGCCGGTGCGGCCCTGCCGCCAGGCTTCGGCCTCGTCCTCGTCCTGGTGCCAGTGGTCGTCCCTGCCGCGGTAGTCGCGGTGCGCCGCGTCGGGGCGGGCGGCGAGGACCTGGTGGTGGAAGTCCCGCCAGGCGAGCTGCCGGACGAAGGCCTCGGCGCCGTCACCGCCGCGCTCGAGGGCCCGAACGGTCAGCTCCGTGGGTGACAGGCAGCCGAAGTGCAGGTACGGGGAGAGCCGGGAGGTGGAGTCCGCCGCGAGGTCGTCGTGCACGTCCTCGTAGGCGTCGACGTCCCAGCGCCGCCAGCGCGCCCGCGCCGCCGACTCGCCACCGTGCAGGAGGCCCGGGGAGAACGGGCCGCTGACGATCAGGTTCTCGCTGCCGATGCCGTCGGGCGTCCGGATCACCCGGGGCGCGCCGAGCACCGTACGGCGGGGGGACTGCTGCCACGCGCGGTGGTACGGGGTGAAGACCGCGTAGTGGTCGCGGCCGGCCGGGGCGATCCGGCCCGGCGGGATGACGGTCACCGAGGCGTCGTGGACGTGCAGGCGCGCCCCGAACAGTGCCTGCAGCCCGGCCTCGCGCCGGCGGGCGAAGGCGCTCACCCCGGCGGCGACGTGCACGGTCGCTGCGCCGGTCTCGGCTGCCACCCGGGCCGTCTCCTCGGCGGTTCCGCCGCGGCGCACGACCAGGCGGGAGCCCGCCCGGCGCAGCGAGGCGTCCAGGTCGGCGAGGCAGTCACTCAGGAAGGCCTGCCGGTTGGGCGCGGCGAAGCCCGCCTTCTCCACGCCGGGGTCGAGGACGAACAGCGGGACCACCTGGTCCGCCGCGTCACGTGCGGCGTGCAGGACGGGGTTGTCGTGGAGGCGAAGGTCCTGGGTGAACAGGGCGATCGAGACGGTCATCGGCGGGCCTTCGGGAATGTCGGAAACGGATGCGGTCGGGTTCCCCGGTGCGGGCGGGGACCGGCCCGGCGGACGGGAGACTGACAGGCGGGCAGTGGACAGGCTGGACGGACCCTCCCCACTCTGTAGGTCCTTCGGAGCCGGGCGCATCGCGGATTGGTACGACTGCCACGCCCGGCGGTCAGGCCGCTTCGCCGTCGCCGGTCGGACGGCCCGCGCGAGCGCGGGTGCACGGATCAGGCGGCGCCGAGTGCGCGCGCCGTGATGTTGCGGGCCATCGCGTCGAACACCAGGCCGTGGAAGGGGGCCACCGACCACCAGTAGGCGTGGCCGGCCAGTCCGTGCGGGTGGAACAGTGCCCGCTGGTGGTAGCAGGCGCCGCCGTCGCCGTCCGGGGTGACCCGCAGTTCGAGCCAGGCCAGGCCCGGGAGGCGCATCTCGGCCCGCAGTCGCAGCAGGCGCCCGGGTTCGATCTCCTCCACCCGCCAGAAGTCGAGGGCGTCGCCGACCCGCAGGTGGTCGCGGTCGCGTCGGCCGCGGCGCAGCCCGACGCCGCCGACCAGCCGGTCGACGATGCCGCGCACGCCCCAGGCGAAGGGGAGGGAGTACCAGCCGTTCTCGCCGCCGACGCCTTCCACGACCCGCCACAGGGCTGCGGGGTCGGCTGCCACCCGTCGCTCGCGGAGGTCCTGGTAGAGGCTGCCGCCGGCCCAGTCCGGGTCGGTGGGAAGCGGGTCGCTGGGGGCGCCCGGCAGTGAGGCGGAGGACCACCGGGTGGTGACCCGGGCCTCGCGGATGCGGCGCAGGGCGAGTTCGACGGCGCGGTCGAACCCGGTCAGCCCTGCCGGCGGGTCGGGGATCCACCGCGCGATGTCGTGCTCGCCGCAGACGACCTCGTGCCGCAGCGACTCCACCAGCGGACGGGCGAGCGGTCCGGGTACGGGGGTGACCAGGCCGACCCAGAGGCTGGACAGCGCCGGGGACAGCACGGGCACGGGCACGATCAGCCGGCGGGGCAGGCCGGCCGCCCTGGCGTAGCGCTGCATCATCAGCCGGTAGGTGAGGACGTCCGGCCCGCCGATGTCGAAGGCCCGGTCGACCTCGGGCGGCAGGGCGGCGGCACCGACGAGGTAGTGGAGCACGTCGCGCACGGCGATGGGCTGGATGCGGGTGTCGACCCAGCGGGGCGTGACCATGGCGGGCAGGCGCTCGGTCAGGTAGCGGAGCATCTCGAAGGAGGCGGAGCCGGAGCCGATGATGACGGCGGCCCGCAGTTCGGCGGTGGGCACGCCGCCGGTCCGCAGGGCCCGGCCGACCTCCGCCCGGGAGCGCAGGTGCGGTGAGAGCTCGGCCTCGGGGACTCCGGAGGGCACCAGCCCGCTGAGGTAGACGATCCGGCCGACGCCCGCCTCCGCGGCCGCCCGGGCGAAGGAGCGGGCGGCGCGCCGGTCGGTGTCCTCGAAGCCCCGCCCGGTGCCCAGGGAGTGGACCAGGTAGTAGGCGACGTCGACACCGTCGAGGGCGCCCGCCAGGGTCTCGGGCCGGGTGACGTCACCGGTCGCCACCTCCACCTCGGAGCGCCAGGGCTGGTCGCGCAGGCGCCCGGGGTCGCGGGCCAGGCAGCGCACCCGGTATCCGGCGGAGAGCAGTTCGGGAACCAGCCGTCCGCCGATGTAGCCGGTGGCTCCGGTGACCAGGCAGCGCGCGCCGGTCGGGGTTCGGTCCTCCACCGTCGGCTCCTTCCGTGCAGCTCACCTCACCTCCCCCATCCTTCAACGGACGGGGGACGCGTGGTATTCGGAGCGGAGGGGTGCCCGGATGGGCCGGGGGGCGCCGAGCCGGGCGGACAGGGCCGCGGCGGGGCGGGGGCGAGGGACTTCCGGTCAGCGGAGCAGGGCAGCCAGCTGGTCGAGGGCGGTGGCGAGGTCGCGGGGCCGCAGGGCGCCGGGCGGGCGGCGTGGGCCGGACCAGCCGGGCCCGGCGGCCAGGACGACGGGGCGGGCCCGTGCGCCGGGCGGCCCCCACTCGACCCGGGCGACGCAGCCGGCCAGGGCCCGGTCCGCTGTGCGGGCGGCCTGGGACCAGAGCAGCACGGCGGGCGGCCCGGTGCGGCGGACGGCTTCCAGGAGCGCGTCGGGCGGCAGGGCGGGGCCGAACATCCGGAACGGCAGGCCGCGTTCGGCGAGGCCCGCGGCGACCGCCTCCAGGGCGAGGCTGTGCAGTTCCGCCGGCATGCCGGCGAGCAGCACGGCCGGTCCGCCGGGAGGCTCCGGCCGGTCGGCGGCACGGCGCAGCGCGACGGCGACGTGCCAGGACAGCAGGTGTTCCACCTCCACGTACCGTTCGCCCTCGGTGGCCCATTTGCGCCCGACCGCCCGGAGGGCCGGCGTCATCACCTCGTTCCACGCGGCGACCGGGCCGAGCTCCTCGACGGTGCGGCGCAGGATCCGTGCCATCTCGGGCGCGTCGAGGCGCACCGCGGCGCGGGCCAGGCCCCGGCACTCGGGGCGGACGGTGCCCACGCCCAGGGTGGCGCCCCCGCGGGCCGACACCGCTGCCCCCGGTTCCGGGGCCGAGGGCCGGGCGGGAGTCGAGGGCGTGGACCGGGCTCCGGCCAGGGCCGCGCGGGCGGCTTCGGCCGGGGGCACTCCGCGGGCGGTGAGCCGGCACATCTCCTCCAGCACCGCCACGTCCCCCGGCTCCCACCGGCGGTGCCGCCCGGGGGCGCGGTGCGCGGGGCCCAGGCCGTAGCGGCGTTCCCAGGAGCGGATCGTGGTGGGCGAGACCCCGAGCCGCAGGGCGAGGGCTCCGGTGGTCAGTCCGGGCGCCTCGAGGCCGAGGGGCCCGGACTGACCGGGCGGACCTGCGGGGTCCGCGGGGTCGGGCGCGCCGGCCGGGTCGGCCGGAGGGGCCGGGGATTTCGGGGAGGTCGGCGGGTTGGGGGACTTCCGAGCCGTCGGAGTGGTCGGGGCGGTCACGGGTGCGAGCCTACGGCCTGGCGGCGCGGACCGGTCGGCGGGCACGCGTGCCGGAGGGAGGGCGCCTCGGGCAGGTCGCCGAGGTGGCGGCGCAGCCGCGAGAGGGCGTCACGGATGCGGGTCTTGACGGTTCCCAGGGGCGCTCCGGTGACGGCGGCCGCCTGGGCCTGGGTGCAGCCTCCGAAGTAGACCAGCAGCAGGCACTCGCGTTGCACGTCGGACAGTGCGGCCAGGGCCCGTCGGACGCGGTCGCGGTCGAGATTGCCCTCGACCCGGTCGGCGACCTCGTCGAAGACCGGCGCGTAGGCGCGTACGGCGACGGCGCGGTCGCGGTCGGCGGCGGCCTGGGCGGAGCGGACCCGGTCGACGGCGCGCCGGTGGGCGAGGGTGAGGATCCAGGGCAGGACCTCGCCCCGCTCGGGGCGGTAGCGCGGAGCCTCCCGCCACACCTGCCAGAACGTCTCCTGGAGGACCTCCTCGGCCTGGGCGTGATCGCGGACCACCCGCAGGACGAGCCCGTGGACGGTGTCGGCGGTGGCCCGGTAGAGGTCCTCGAAGGCCGGCTCGTCGGCGTGGGCGGTGCGGGCCATCAGGGCGCGCAGCCGGGCGCGCCCGCCGTCGGCGGGCTCGGGAACGGCTCGGCGGACGATCCGGGCGGGGGTGGGCGGGGCGAACGGCCCGTCGGTGATTGCCTCCACCGTCCGACCGTCGCGCAGCCATGACACGGGGTCCCATCCGCAGCGTTTTCGCATCGTTTGCGGCGGGTGTGGCGGCTGGCGGTGCGGCGCCCTGGCCGCCCGGACGGGTTGGTCGCGAGGACGCGGCCGCAGCGGGCGGCTCGGGCCTCGCCGCGGGAGCCGGGCGGTGACCGGAGTCCTCGTCAGCTGTCGCGGGTGGCCCCGTCGTACCGGAAGCACGGGTAGCCCGGCAGCGGGTCCGCCGCCCATCCGCCCGCCTCCCATCCGCCCGCGACCTCGCGCAGCAGCAGCCGCATCGTCTCCGCGAACGCCGGGAACCCGTCCATCGCCGCAGCCGTCTCCCAGCGGTGCCTGAGTACCTGCCGCCTGGTCGGCACCGGGCGACGGGTGCGGTGCATCGGACCGTCCTCGACCGTGCGGGGCAGCAGTCGCACGGTCGCGTTGACCGTCCACACGGCGACGGCCCGGCGCATGCCGTCCTCCCACACGGCGTCCTCGGCGAGCGCCGGGTAGACCGGGACGACCGCGGCCCGGTACGCCGCCTCGATCCTGCGGGCGAGGCCGCCCGGAAGGTCGAACACGCACCAGCAGGTGGAGAACGGCATCCGGCAGTACGCCGCGGTGAGGAACACCGACTGGAAGCAGGCCACCTCGAAGTCCAGCAGCCACAGGCCCTCGGGGGTGATCAGGTTGTTGTCCGGGCAGGTGTCCCCCGGGGTGAACGCCGGGTACTCCGCACCGACCGCGGTCACGATCCGGGCGAGCTCCCCGTCCAGCCCGACCGGAGCGGCAATACCGGCCGCTTCGAGGACGCGGGGGAACTCGGCGGCGGCCTTCGCGATCCACGGCTCCTGTGCCCAGGTCGGCATTCCCCGGTCGTACCGCGCCCACAGCCCGGCCAGTTCCTCATCCCGTCCGACCGACCGCGCCGCGAGCGTGCCGAGCCCGCGTGCCCAGGCCAGCAGCCCCTCCTCGGCGGCCTTGGGGTCGGTCCCCAGCAGGAGGTCGGCGAGCGTGGGCGAGTCCCCGAGGTCCGCCAGGACCAGCAGCGGCACCTCGGGATCCACTCCGAGGAGCGGCGGGCCGGCCAGGCCGAGCGTGAGCCCGGCGGCCTCCGCCGTGAAACCGCGCAGGGCGTCCGGGCCACCCGTGTAGGCCTTGACGATGACGCTGCGCCCCTCGGCCGTGCGGCAGCGCAGCACGGTGGTGCGGGAGCTGCCGCCCAGGCCGACCGGTTCGCAGAGCCGGGTTCCGAGGAGTTCACCGGCGGCGCGCAGGATCTCGTTCATCCCGGCATCCTCCATCCGCCGGCGGACCGGCTTCCACACGATTTCGGTCGAGTTGGTTCCGTCGGTCGGCCGCAGTCGGCCGCGGGCGGCCGGTGATGGGTGGCCGGTGGTGGGTGCCCGGTGGTGGGTCCCGCGGTGGTGGGTGGCCGGTGGTCCGGTTCGGTCCGCCGTCTCCTGCGTCCAGTAGGGTGCGCCGACATCGGAACTCACCGGAGGGTACGGATCCATGAGCACGTCGGCGCCGACGAGCGGGCCCCGGGAGCTGCGGCGGCGGCTGGGCGTGGTCGACGCGGTGGTGATCGGACTGGGGTCGATGATCGGCGCGGGCGTCTTCGCCGCGCTCGCCCCCGCCGCCGGCGCCGCCGGGTCGGGGCTGCTCGTCGGTCTGGCCCTGGCCGGCGCGGTGGCGTACTGCAACGCGACCTCCTCCGCCCGGCTGGCCGCCCGCTACCCGCAGTCAGGCGGGACCTACGTGTACGGCCGCGAGCGGCTCGGCGAGTTCTGGGGGTACCTCGCCGGGTGGGGCTTCGTGGTCGGCAAGACGGCCTCGTGCGCGGCGATGGCCCTCACCGTCGGCTCGTACGTGTGGCCCGGGCAGGCGCACGCCGTCGCGGTCGCGGCGGTCGTCGTGCTGACCGGGGTCAACTACGTCGGCGTGCAGAAGGCCGCCTGGCTGACGCGGGGGATCGTCGCAGTGGTGCTGGCCGTGCTCGCCGCGGTCGTGGTCGGCTGCCTGTTCGGGGGCGACGTCGACACCGGCCGCTGGGCGGTCGGCGCGGACACGGGCTTCCACGGGGTGCTGCAGGCCGCGGGGCTGCTGTTCTTCGCCTTCGCCGGGTACGCCCGGATCGCCACCCTCGGCGAGGAGGTCCGCGATCCGCAGCGCACGATCCCCCGGGCGATCCCACTGGCGCTCGGCATCACGCTGGTCGTCTACGCCGCCGTCGCGCTGGCCGTGCTGGCGGTGCTCGGCCCCGTGCGGCTGGCCCACGCCGGGGCGCCGCTGGCGGACGCCGTCCGGGCGGCCGGTTCGCCGGGCCTCGCCCCGGTCGTCCGGGTCGGTGCGGCCGTGGCCGCGCTCGGCTCGCTGCTGGCGCTGATCCTCGGTGTCTCCCGCACCACCCTGGCGATGGCCCGGGACCGGCACCTGCCGCACCGTCTGGCCGCCGTGCACCCCCGCTTCGGCGTGCCGCACCGGGCCGAGCTGGCCGTCGGCGCGGTGGTCGCCGCGGTCGCGGCCGCCGGCGACCTGCGGGGCGCGATCGGCTTCTCCTCGTTCGGCGTGCTCGCCTACTACGCCGTCGCCAACGCCTCGGCCTGGACGCTCACTTCCGCGGAGGGGCGGCCCCCGAGGGTGGTGCCCGTCCTCGGTGCGGCCGGCTGCCTGGTGCTGGCCCTAGCCCTGCCCGCGGCCTCGGTGCTGTGGGGGGCGGTGGTGCTCGCGGTCGGGGCGGCCGCCTACGGCGTGCGCCGAGCCCTCGCACGCCGGTCCGGCTGAGTCCGCGCGGCGGCGGCCGGCTGTGTCCGCTGCGGCGGCGGGGCCCGCTGAGGCGGCCGGGGCAGGAGGGGCGGTCGATCGCGGCTGGTCCGGCGGGGTCCGCCGCACGCGGTCCGATCAACGGCCGTCGGGATGTCGCCGTGTCCGTAATGAACGGTTGTGTTCCCTATCTCCCCGCACTACTGTCGAGGGAGGTGAACGAATCCGTCCCCCTCCCATCGTTCGCTCCCGAGCCATTGGGGAACCTGCCATGGCCACCTCGCGTGCCCTGGCCACGGCTCCGCCCGCGACCGCACGTCGGGGCCAGCACCCAGGGATAGCACTCACCGTCATCGCGGCCACGCAGCTCATGGTCGTCCTCGACATCACGATCGTGAACATCGCGCTGCCGCACATCCAGCAGGCGCTGAAGTTCAACACCACCGACCTGTCGTGGGTCATCAACGCGTACACCCTCACCTTCGGCGGGCTGCTGCTGCTCGGCGGACGGGCGGGCGACATCCTCGGCCGACGGCGGGTGTTCATCGTCGGCGTGCTGGTCTTCGGCCTCGCCTCGCTGCTCGGCGGGGTCGCACAGTCCTCCGCCTGGCTGCTGGCCGCCCGCGCCCTGCAAGGCCTCGGCGGCGCGATCGCCTCACCGACGGCGCTGGCGCTGATCGCCACCAACTTCAAGGAGGGCCCGGAGCGCAACCGGGCCTTCGGCGTGTTCTCCGCCGTCGCCGGAGCGGGCGGGGCGATCGGGCTGCTGCTCGGCGGCATGCTGACCTCCTGGCTGTCCTGGCGTTGGGTGTTCTTTGTCAACGTGCCGATCGGCATCGCCATCGCCCTGCTGGCGCCGCTCTACATCAACGAGTCGGACCGCCACCCGGGACACTTCGACCTGACCGGCGCGTTCACCTCCACCGCGGGCATGGTCTCGCTGGTGTACGGCTTCATCCGCGCCTCCGAGCACGGCTGGACCGACGCCGTCACCCTGACCGCGTTCGGCCTCGCGGTGGTCCTGCTGGCCGCCTTCGTGCTCAACGAGCGGCACGCCCGGCAGCCGATCACGCCGCTCGACCTCCTGCGCGAGCGCAACCGCTCCGGGGCCTACGGGTTGATGCTCTGCGTGGCCGCGGCGATGTTCAGCATCTTCTTCTTCATCACCCTGTTCGTGCAGGAGATCCTCGGCTTCAGCCCCTTGCGGGCCGGCTTCGCGTTCCTGCCGATCAGCGTGGCCATCATCGGCGCCGCCCAGTTCGCCGCCCGCAACCAGGTGCGGTGGGGCCCGAAGCCGTTCCTGGTCACCGGGTCGGTCCTGGTGCTGGCCGGGGTCGCCTGGGCGTCCCGGATCGACATCAACAGCACCTACGTCGACGGCATCCTCGGGCCGACCCTGCTGTTCGGTCTCGGCATGGGTTCGATCTTCGTCCCGGTGATGCTCACCGCCGTCTCCCGGGTCGCCCCGCACGAGACCGGCGCGGCCACCGGAATGCTCAACACCACCCAGCAGGTGGGCGGTTCGCTGGGCCTGTCGATCCTGGTCACGGTGTACGGCACGGCGAGCCGCAACGAGGCCCGGAACCAGGTGGGGGCGTTCCTCCAGCACGCCACCCCGCAGCAGGCCGCCCAGTTCAGGGCGAGCGGCAAGCTGCCGGCGCCGTACTCCTCGGAGGTACTGGTGCACGGCATCTCCAGCGCCTTCCAGCTGGGCCTGGTCTTCGCGGCGCTCGCGGCGTTGATCGCGGTGTTCGTCATCAAGGCGCCGCGGCTGCCCGAACCGCCACCCGTCAGCCCTTCGGGGGCCGGTACTTGACAGGGCGTCGGGCGTCCAGCAGAGTCCTTTTCCGCAAATGGTTTTCATCTTCGATAGCCATCCCCCAGCGCGTGCCCACGCGCTCCGCGAAAGAGGACATCCATGTCGCTCGACGTCTCCCCCGCCCTCCTCGACCAGGCCCGCCACGGCCACGTGGACCAGGCCGACTTCCTCGACACCGTCCGCAGCTCGCTCCCGTACGCCTACCAGGTCGTCGCCGGGCTGAGCACCGAACTGGCCGCCGGTGACGCCGAGTTCACCACCGACAACACCACCCCCAGCGACGAGCAGCGGGCCCAGTTGCTGCGCGCGCTGGCCAGCAACGCCATCCGGGGCAGCCTGGAGGACCACTTCGGCGTCAAGCTCGCCTTCGTCAACTGTCACCGGGTCGGCGCGTTCCGGCCCGGGGCCGAGGACAGCGAGGCGTACCGGGAGTTCACCTCGCTGCACAACCAGATCCGCAACCAGAGCCCGGAGCTGCGCAGCTGCTGAGCCCCCACGGGTTGGTGGCGGCTCCCCGCCCCGCGCGGCGGGGACCCGCCGCGGGGTCGCCCGGTGGCCGGCCGCCGCCTCGGCCCCGACGGGCCGGCGTTGCGCCGCATTGCCGCCCGTTGCGGCCCGGTGTCCGGATCCGGCGCCGATCTTGTGGCAACCTGCGCGGCCCGCGTACGGTCGACGGGCAACCCCGACCGGCCCCTTCCCGGGGCGCCAGATCCCCGCGGAGCCGCCACCATGCCGCCCTCCTCCCGACCGCTGCGGAAACTCGGCTTCCTGGCCATCGGGCTCTTCGACGAGGCCGACCCGCGCCGCGGCCACGAATCCACCCTGGAGCTGATCGTCCTCGGCGAGCAGCTCGGCTTCGACAGCGCCTGGCTGCGCCACCGCCACCTCCAGTACGGGATCTCCTCCCCCGTCGCCGTGCTCGCCGCCGCCACCCAGCGCACCAGCCGCATCCAGCTCGGCACCGCCGTCACCCCGCTCGGCTGGGAGAACCCGCTCCGGCTCGCCGAGGACCTGGCCACCGTCGACGTGCTCTCCGGCGGCCGGCTCAACCCCGGCTTCAGCGTCGGCCCGCCCGTCCACTACGAGCAGGTGCGCGGCGCGCTCTACCCCGACACCGGCGCGGACGAGGACTTCAGCCACCGCCGCGCCGAGCGCCTGCTCGCGCTGGTCCGCGGTGAGGCCGCCTCGGACTTCGAGGGGACCGAGGGCATCGAGGAGTACTCGCGCCGGGTCCAGCCCCACTCCCCCGGCCTGGCCGACCGGCTCTGGTACGGCGCAGCCGGCCTCCGCTCGGCGCGTTGGGCGGGCGAGCACGGGCTCAACCTGCTCACCAGCAGCGTGGTCAGGCCCGAGGCGGCCGACGAGGCACCGGACTTCGCCACGATCCAGGCCGGGCAGATCCGCGCCTTCCGCGCCCTGCACCCCGCCGGCGAGCGGGCCCGGGTCTCCCAGGGACTGGTGGTCATCCCCACCGACAGCGCGACCCCCGGGCAGCGCGCCAAGTACGAGGCCTACGCCCTCGCCCGCACACCGCGCACCCTAGCCCCGCAGGGGCCGAACCGGCTGCTCTTCGCACCCGACCTGGTCGGCCCCTCCGAGGAGCTGGCCGAGCGGCTGCACGCCCACGCCGGGTACCGCGAGGTGGACGAGGTTGCGTTCGCGCTGCCGTTCACCTTCGAGCACGAGGACTACGTGCAGATCCTCACCGACCTCGCCACCCGGCTCGCCCCCGCCCTCGGCTGGGCCCCCGGGCGCGACTGAGCAGCCGACCGGCAAGCGTCGGCGGCACGGTTCGCCCGTCGAGGCGCCGGCCGGGGAGGCCGGCCGCCGACCGGCGCGACCCCCTCGACCCGAGCCGGACTCGACCTCGACCGCACCTGGCGTCCTGGCGCCACGACCAGGACCACCGGGAACACGGCGCAGGCCGACACCACGGAGCACGACCGGCGGCCCATCGCCCTGGCCGCCTGGCGCGCCCCCGAGGCGGTCCTGCGGCACTCGCAGGCCACCCTGGCACGCATCGACACCACCCGGCCCTCGT
Organism: Kitasatospora sp. NPDC001539; assembly: GCF_040298565.1. NCBI lineage: Bacteria > Bacillati > Actinomycetota > Actinomycetes > Kitasatosporales > Streptomycetaceae > Kitasatospora > Kitasatospora sp. NPDC001539. The sequence goes on from NZ_JBEPAK010000001.1 coordinate 21,504, forward strand.
AGTGGGCGCTCAACGACATCGCCCGCGCGCCGCGCCCGGCCGCGCCAGGGCGGAGCTCCGTGCCGTGCCCGACGGCATCGGACTCTCGGACTCGAAGGTGATCGCCCACTCCGCCGACGCCCCCGTCCACCGGAGCCGGCGCGCCACCGGCGCGGACGGCCGGCCGGCCCTCGCGGAACAGGGCCGTCAGGGCCTGGCGGCGGCGAAGGAGCACATGGACCGGGTGCGCGCCGACATCCTGCTCGGCCGAGGACCGCGGGCGCGGTGGCCGGCCCGATCGGACCACCGTCCCGACCGTCACTCGGGCCGCGGTCCGGCCGATGGCGAACGCGGCCCGCCGGGCCGGGACCAGCCGCCCGACCCCCCGGGGCGGCCGCGGCGCTGGCTAGGTTCCGTCCGGGCGATCATGTGCGGAGCCAGATGGCGAGGGCTGCTGCGGTCACGGTGCCGAGGTAGACGTATCCGCGCTTGTCATAGTGGGTGGCGACGGCTCGGGCGTGCTTGAGCTTGTTGATGGCTCGTTCGACGGTGTTGCGCTTCCTGTAGCGCTCCTCGTCGAAGCCGGGTGGCCGTCCGCCGCGTGAGCCCTTGCGCAGGCGGGCGGCCCGACTGTCGGCCTTCTCCGGGATCGTGTGCCGGATGCCGCGTCTGCGCAGGTAGGCGCGACTTGGCCCGTTGCTGTAGGCCTTGTCGCAGGCCACGCTGTCGGGCGTCTTGCGGGGCCGGCCCGGACCGGTCCGTGGGACGCGGATCTTCTCCAGTACAGGCTCGAACTGCGTGCAGTCCGCCCGCTGCCCCGCGCTGAGGACCAGTGACAGCGGGCGGCAGCGGCCGTCCGCGCTCAGGTGGACCTTGGTGGTGAACCCGCCCCGCGAGCGGCCCAGGCCCTCACCTCCAGCACCACCTCCACCAGGCGGGCGAGGAGGCTCTGCCACGGCGTCTCGTCCTGGTGTTCTCCTCGCCCAGCCCCCTTTGGCGCAAGGGCCGGAGGCGGGTCGGCGCGGGCGCCGGCCGCGTGCTGGTGGGCCCGCACGATGGTGGAGTCCACCGAGATGTCCCAGTCGATGTCGCCGGCCGCGTCCGCCTCGGCCTGGACCCATTGAAGCAAGCGCTCCCAGGTCCCGTCGGCCGACCACAGCCGGTGACGCTCGTAGACCGTCTTCCAGGGACCGAACCGCTCGGGCAGATCCCGCCAGTGCACACCGGTCCGCACCCGGTGCAGAATCCCGTCGATCACCTGCCGATGGTCCCGCCACCGGCCACAACGCCTGTTGCTGACCGGCAGGAACGGCCGAAGCCGTTCCCACTCGGCATCCGTGAGATCTCCCCGCCCCATGCCCCGACCACCGAGCACGGCGAGCGATAGTCACATGATCGACCGGACGGAACCTAGCCGGTGACGCCGGCGCCCCCTGTCGCCGCGACGGAGGCGTCGAGGTCCATGCCGAGGTTGGTCAGCCGCCACTCGCCCGTGACCTGGCCGAGGGTGAAGGTGAGGGCGAGCCGCACCTGGCCGGAGCCCTGTTTGGTACTCAGGATCGCCTGCCGCAGGGTGTGCCCGTCCACGGTCACGTCCGCGTCGGTGATCACGCTCTGGCCCGCCGCCCCGGGGGCCCGGTGGGTGACCTTGAAGTCCGGCGTTTGGACGGCCTGGACGAAGTTCTCGTGAAGGGAGTTCACCAGCCGGGTGAACGCCGCCTTGGGGTCCTGCTGAGGGGCGGAGCCGGCGTTCGACGGGAGTCGGGTGAGCGTCCACGCCCCATCGACGTCGCCCCGGTACACGTCGGCGAGCCAGGCCTCCAGCACCCCGGCAGGACCGACCGCGGCCGCCGGCGGTGGTGCCTGCCTCGGGGCGGCGGCGGGGGTGGTGGGGCCCGCGGCGGACGGGCCCGCGGCCGCCGTGCCGGTACCGCCCGCCGTACAGCCCGCCGCGGCAAGTGCGAGGAACGGTAGGGCAGTTGTCCTGCGCAGGGGAACGCTCACGGCGGTCTCGGCTTTCCTGTCGTGGATCGGCAATCCGCTGGTGCGAGGCCAGGCCAGAGCGTCGGCCGCCGGCGACGGTCACGCCCCCTCCACCGGCGGCCCACCGGTGCGGAGTCGGCCGGCACCGGGCCCGGCTCCCGAGATGGCGCCCCGTCTCCGGGTGGGGGCTCTGGCCAGATGACTAAGCGCTTGCTTACACTCGGCCCTGCCCCTTGCTGGACCCCGAACACGCCCTTGGAGACGTCATGACCGTAGTGAACCGCCAGATCCGCCTCGCCCGTCGGCCGGTCGGGGAGGTCCGGGCGGAGGACTGGGCGCACGCCGAGGAGGCCGTGGGCGTTCCGGGCGACGGCGAGTTCCTGGGGCGGACGCGGTACCTCTCGCTCGACCCGGCCATGCGCGGGTGGCTGGACGACCGGCCCTCCTACCTGCCGCCGGTGGGCCTCGGCGAGGTGATGCGGGCCGGATCGGTGGTCGAGGTCGTCGCGTCCAACCACCCGACGTTCCAGGTCGGCGACCACGTCGTCGGCACCTTCGGGGTCCAGGAGTACGCGGTGTCCGACGGCAAGGGGGCACTCAAGGTGGACCCCGCGCTCGCGCCGCTGCCGACCTACCTCGGGGCGCTCGGGATGCCCGGCATGACGGCCTACTTCGGGCTGCTGGATGTCGGCGCGCTCAAGGAGGGCGAGACGGTGGTGGTGTCCGGCGCCGCCGGGGCCGTCGGCACCCTGGTCGGCCAGATCGCGAAGATCAAGGGCTGCCGGGTGGTCGGGATCGCGGGCGGACCGGAGAAGTGCGCGCTGCTCGTCGATGAGCTCGGCTTCGACGCGGCGATCGACTACCGCGCCGAGGACGTCCGCAAGGCACTGCGCACCCACGCCCCGGACGGCATCGACGTCTACTTCGACAACGTCGGCGGCCCGATCCTGGACGCCGCACTGACCCGGCTGGCGATGCACGCCCGGGTGGTGATCTGCGGCGCGATCAGCCAGTACAACAACGAGAGCGCCGTGCAGGGCCCGTCCAACTACCTGTCGCTGCTGGTGCGTCGGGCCCGGATGGAGGGCTTCGTGGTCTTCGACTACGCCAGGCGGTTCAGCGCCGCGGCCGCCGAGCTGGCGGGCTGGATCGGCGATGGCCGGATCAAGGTCAAGGAGCACGTGGTCGAGGGGACCGTGGACGACTTCCCGGAGACCCTCGGGATGCTGTTCCGCGGCGAGAACACCGGCAAGCTGGTGCTGCGTCTGACGTGAGGGCACGCCGCGCCGGTGGCCGGCCCGACCGGGGCACGGCGCAGCGGGGCGCGAGGCAGCCGGGCGCGGGGCGCGGAGGTCGGGACGGTGGAGCCGACGCCCCCGCGCCCCGGGCTCGTCACCGGTCCGGGGCGCGGGGAGGTCACGGGAGGTCAACGGCGCTGGAGCGCCCGGACGTTGTCGCCGAAGGTCCAGCCCTTCGAGCCGTCCCAGTTGACCGACCACGTCATCAGCCCCTTGAGGGAGCCGCCGAAGGCGTTCCACGCCTGGCCGACCGCGCCCGGGTCCAGGTAGCCGCCACCCGCGCCGGGTTGGGCCGGCAGTCCGGGCACCTGCTTGTCGTAGGGCACCCGGACGGTGGTGCCCTGGACGGTCAGGCCGTTGTTGAGGCAGGTGGTCTGCGCGGTGAAGCCCTGGACGGTGCCGGCCTGGTAGGAGTCGCCGGAGCAGCCGTACATGCTGCCGTTGTAGTACTGCATGTTCAGCCACCACAGCCGGCCGTTGTCGGCGTACTTCTTGACGATCGGCAGGTAGGCGCCCCAGATGGAGCCGTAGGTGACGCTCCCGCCGGTGACGTACGCGGTCTCGGGGGCCATCGTCAGGCCGAAGCCCGCGGGCATCTGGGCCAGCACGCCGTCGATGATGCGCACCAGGTTGGCCTGGGAGGCGGACAGCGTGTTGATGTCGCCGCTTCCGGCCAGGCCGGTCTCGATGTCGATGTCGATCCCGTCGAAGTTGTACTTCTTGAGGATGGGGACGACGGTCGCCACGAACCGGTCGGCGACGGCGCTGGAGCTCAGGTCGATGCCCGCGGTGGCACCGCCGATCGACATCAGGATCGCCGCCCCGGCCGCCTTGGCCTGGCACATCTCGGCAGGGGTCGCGACCTTGACGTTGGCGTCCATGCCGTCCTGCCACAGGACGGTGCCGTCCGAGAGGATCACCGGGAATGCCGCGTTGATGACGTTGTAGCCGTGCGCGGCGATCCGGCTGTCGGTGATGGGGATCCAGCCCAGGCCGGGGTGCACTCCGTTCGCCGCTCCGTCCCAGTTCTCCCAGTACCCCTGCAGCACCTTGCCGGAGGGCTTGGGCTTCGTCGGGCAGGTGTCGCCCGTCGGCGGGGTGCTGGTCGGTGGCGTGGTGGGCGGGGTGCTGGTCGGCGGCGGCGTGGTCGGCGGGGTGCTGGACGGCGGGGTGGCGGTCGGCGTGGGGCTGCTGCCGCCCGGTCCGGTGAGCGACACGTCGTCCGCGTAGTAGGCGGGCTGCCCGTACCAGCCGTGCAGGTAGACGGTCACCGAGGTGGTGTTCGGCCCGGTGGTGAACCCGACGCTGAGCTGGCCGTACGAAGGACTGGCGGGTGTCCAGGTGGACTGGGCACCGGTGATCCCGGTGCCGGTGGCCCCCAGGTAGACGTAGCTGCCCTGGACGTAGGCGCTCAGCGTGTAGGAGGAGTCGGGCTGGACGCTGACGGTCTGGGTGCACTGGGCGTCGTCCTGGCCGGTCGGCACGGCCCGGAGCGCGGAGGTCCCGGAGTGGACGGGGCTGCCGACGACCGCGCCGGAGCCGGCGGAGCAGGTCCAGTCGGAGAGCCCGTTCTCGAAGCCGGGGTTGGCCACCAGGTTGGTGGTGGCGGCCCCGGCCGGGACGGCCCCGGCCGTGACCGCCCCGGCCACGGCGGCGCACGCGCCGAGGAGGGCGAGCGCGCTCACCGCGGCGAGGGGCCGCTTCAGGGCGGCCGGTCGGTTCAGGGCGGTGCGGTTCGGCTGCGGTGCGCGTTCCACGCCCGGCGGGCGTGGGGTGTGCGGCCTCCGACGGAACATGTGGTGCTCCCTTCCGCCGGACGCCATGGACATGACGAGCGCGTGGGGGCGTGACGCCCGGCCCTGGGTGAGGTGGGGACATGTGGGGCTGTGCCGGACCGGATCGTAGGGAGGGCCGACCGGGCCCGTCAATAGGTCTGGACCAATTCCGGTCCGGTCGACGAGGTCCGGCCCACGAGGCCGGGACGCCGTACGGCCGGCCCACGCTCGGCGCCGCTCGACACCGGCCACGGCTCCGGGCCGTTCCCGTTTCCGTCCGCTCCCGGCTGGGCACCCGCGATGCGCGACGGCGGAACCCGGTGACGGGATCCGCCGCACCGGAAGGGCTCCGGCCGCCCAGCCGGGCGCGTAGCACCGTGAAGGGGTGACAGCATGGCCGTCGTCGACGACGAACACCTGCTCGCGATCTACCTCAACGACCACCTGGCCGGTTCCTGCGCGGGCGCGGCGCTCGCGCGGCGGATCGCCCGCACGCACCCCGCGGGTCCCTCCGCGCCGGACCTGCGGCGCCTGGCCCGGGAGGTCGCCGAGGACCGCGACGAACTCGTCGGACTCATGCGGGCGCTGGGCGTCCGCCCCCGGCGGTACCGGATGGTCCTCGGCGCGGCGGCCGAGAAGGCCGGCCGGCTGAAACCCAACGGACGGCTGGTGCGCCGCTCGCCGCTCAGCGACCTCCTGGAGGCGGAGGCCATGCGCACCGGCGTCCAGGGGAAGCTCGCGCTCTGGCGGGCACTGCGGACGGTGGCGCGCGACGACCTGATGGACTCCCGGCTGCGGGTGCTGGAGGCCAGGGCCGAACGCCAGGCGGACATCCTGGACGCCCGCCAGGCGGAAGCCGCCCGGGCACTGCGGCCGGACCCCGCCACCGACGGCACCGGCGCCGCGGCGCATCGGCGCCCCTCCTGACCGGCGGTGCCACGCACCGCAACTCGGCACCGTGGGAAACGACTCAGGGAGACCACATGGCCCTGTTCCTGTTCATCGTGCTCGTCGCCGTGGTGTTCGGCTTCGTCGGCGTCCTGGTGAAGGGCCTGCTCTGGTTGCTGGTGATCGGGATCGTCCTGTTCCTCGCGGCCCTGCTCTTCGGCGGCATGAGGATCGGCCGCCGGCAGGCCGGGCGCAGGTAGCGCCGGCCCCCGGGGAGCCGAGGGCTGGGAGGTCAACCGCGCAACCGCCTGTGTCATCCGCTGTGTCATCCGCCGACTCCGGGGTAGCCGGACTCCATCCGAACGCAGAGGAGTGGAGAAGATGGGTATCGGCGGGTGCATCCTCCTGTTCGCCTTCGGCGCGGTGCTGGCCTTCGGGGTCGACTGGCACCTCTCCGGGATGAACGTGCACGTGGTCGGCTGGATCCTGATGGCCGCAGGACTGCTCGGCCTTATCACCTACGCCAGCGTCTTCCGGCGCCGGCGCTTCATGGGCCGGGCCGGAGCCGACGAGGTCGTCGAGGAACGGCGCTACTACGACGAGCCGTGAGGTGTCACCGACGCCGGGCGGGGGCTGGCCGCCTCGGTCCCGTCCGAGTCCCCCGCGAGGGCCGCAGGCCCACCGTGTGCGCCCTTCTCCGCCACTGCGGCCCGCACGGTGGGGTCCTCGGAGCCGGGGGGGATGGCTGACGGCCCGGCTGGTCAACCAGAATGACCGGATGGTCAGGCTCGAGACTCCCCGTTTGGTCCTGCGTCGCTGGCGCGAGGACGACATCGCCCCGATGGCCCTCATCAATGCCGACCCCGAGGTCATGCGGTGGATCCGTGACGGCAGGGTCCGGGACGAAGGGCAGACCCGGAGCGGGATCCAGGCCTGGGAGGGCGAGTGGGAGTCGGAGGGCTTCGGCCTGTTCGCCGTGGAGGTCCGCTCCACCGGTGAGCTGGCCGGCTTCACCGGTCTGTCGGTACCGGCCTTCCTGCCGGAGGTGCTGCCGGCGGTCGAGGTCGGCTGGCGGCTGGGGCGCAGCCACTGGGGGCAGGGCCTGGCCACCGAGGCCGCCGCGGCCGCCCTCCGCTTCGGATTCGAGGAGCGGGGGCTCGACCGGGTCGTCTCCATCGTTCAGGTGGGCAACCGCGCCTCCGAACGGGTCACGGCCAAACTCGGGATGCGCCTGGTCCGGGAGACCGTCACTCCCACCAGCGGTCGGCGGGTCCGGGTGTTCGGATTGTCATCGGACCAGTACCCCGCGGCCGGTCGTTGAGGCGGCGGCACGGCACCGCGGCCGGTCGTTGAGGCGGCGGCACGGGACCGCAGCCGGTCGTTGAGGCGGCCGCACGGCACCGCGGCCGGTTGCCCCGCGACCGGTCAGTCCAGCAGGCGCACCATGTGAAGCTTGGCGACCTCCCGCCCGTCCACCAGGACGGCCCTCGGCTCCCGGCCCCACACCTCGAAGCCGCAGGCGGTGTAGAGCCGCAGCGCCGGCTCGTTGCCCTCCGAGACGGTCAGCAGCACCTGGCGCAGCCGCCCGTCCGCGGCGGCGATCGTGAGGACCCGCTCGACCAGGGCCCGGCCGATCCCCCGCCCTCCGGCGGCGCGGGCCACCGCCATGCCGTACAGGGTGGCCTTGTGCCGCTCCTGGGCGCGCGGGTGGACCCGCAGTCCGGCGGTGCCGAGGAGCGTGCCGCCGTCATCGAAGGCGCCGAGCAGCGCGCCCGGCCCGGCCTCGGCCTCGGCGAGGCGCCGGACCGTGTCGGCGAGCGGTTTGCCGCGCTCCTCGGCGTGGCCGGAGGTGAAGGCACCAGGTGTCTCCTCCAGGGCCGTCAGCCGGAAGGCGCGGTACGGTCCGGCGTCCGCGACGCCGAGGCGGCGGACCGTCATGGTTTCAGCCGAGACGGACACGGGTGCACCTCGTGAGGTAGGGCATGGCGATCCGCTCCCGACCGGCCAGGTCGGGATGGGTGGCGAGCAAGCGCTCGACGTCGGCCAGCAGGCCGGCGCGCTCGGCTTCGGGCAGGGCGATGACGTAGCTGCGCGAGGCGACCATGTCGAGGATCCCGGCCGGGGTGGTCTGGTGCTCCCAGCGGATCTCCAGCCGCTCGGGAGCGCCGAACGGGGCGGGGACCACGGGCGCGGTGTCGATCCGCCGACGGGTGCTGCGGCGCATCAGGGCGCCGAGCTCGGCCGTCCAGGGCTGCGACTCGTCACGGACGTTCCACACCAGGGCGAGAGTGCCTCCGGGAGTGAGCACGCGGGCGATCTCGGAGAGGGCCGCCGCCTGGTCGAACCAGTGCCAGGCGTGGGCGACCACGACCGCGTCCACGCTGCCGTCCGGCAGCGGGATCCGCTCGGCCGTGCCGGCCCGGACCGCCGCCCGGGGCGCATACGCGGCGAGCAGGGCCCGCATGTCCTCGTCCGGCTCGACGGCGACGACGTCGAGGCCGGCGTCGACGAGCAGTCGGGTCAACTGGCCCGTGCCGGCGCCGAGATCGAGCACCCTGCGGGCCTCGCGCGGCACCGCCGAGCCGATCAGCGCATGGGGGTAGCCGGGGCGCCCGTGCTGGTAGGAGGCGGCCGCGGTGCCGAAGGAGCGGGCCTGCAGCCGCCCCGTCCAGCGCCGGGTGGCGCCCTGGCGGGTCATTCCGCAGGCGCGGCCGATCTCCTCCCAGGTCGCCTGCTTCCCGCGCCGGAGCTCCTCGACCAGACCGGTGCGCCGCTCCTCGAGGGCCGCGATCACCCCCGACAGCCGCCGCAGCCCGTCGAGTCCTCCCGCTCCCGCCACGTCGTCCGCCACCCGGCGCCCGAGATCGTCCGTGTTCATGGCCCGCACAGTAGGTCCCGCGCGCAGCGGCCGTCAACAGGCATTGCCCAGAGAGGCAACAGATGTTGCGCCACGCCGTGGGCGGGCCAAAATATCCCCCGCACGGGTGATGGAGGCCGCCGCGTCCGAGCCCTAGCACGAACTATCCGCCGCACGCCGCGAATTGAGCCGGAAACCCTTCGCATGAGCGAATCCCGGCCGGGTTGCCGGTGCGGAGGGTCCGAGGCGAGAAGCCTGGTGACCGGGCGGTGACCGACCCGGGCTGCGACTGGTGTGCGAGATGTCTGGCATGTCCGGCAAGTTGCCACAAGTCGGTTGACGGACAGTATTTTTGAGTTTCGGTCAGGGTTGTCCTGAACTTGGCTATGCTGCAGCACCACGCCTCCGGAGCCGGTCGTCGCCCGTCCCCGTTCTGTTCCGATCGTTTGAGGATGCCGAATGCTTCGAGCTGGATCGTCACCCACCAGACGGCGCCCCGCGCCTCTGCTCGGCTGGCTGCTGCCCACTGCCGTCATGGCCGTGGCGGTGGCGGTCGCCGCGGTGGTGGTGTCCGTCGAAGCCCGGGCCGGGGTGCTGTGGTGCGGGGCCACCGCCACCGTGCTGGTCGCCGTGGTGGCCGCCGAATCCGCCCGACGCGGCCGGGCGCTCGAGGAACTGCGCGCCGAACACATCCGGCGGGTCGACGAGTTGCACCGCAAGCTGGCCGCCCAGGAGGACGAGATCGAGCGGCTCGCCGCCGGCGAACTGCGCCGCCTGGTCGGCGGGGCCCGGTACGGCTCCTCCATCGACGTGCTGCTCAAGCCCTTCCAGCAGCCGAACCCGCTGCTCTCCCGGAAGTTCCGCGAGTCGCTCGAGATGGTCGCCCGGGGCATCGCCAAGGCCGTCGACGACGAGGTCAGCCGGCGCGACTCCGCCGAGCGCGCCTTCGTCAACCTCGCCCGCCGCGTCCAGGCGATCATCCACCGGCAGGCCAAGGACCTGCGCGAGATGGAGGACCGGCACGGCAACGACCCGGCCGTCTTCGACGACCTGCTGCGCCTGGACCACGGCAACGCCCTGGTCGGCCGCCTCGCCGACTCCATCGCCGTGCTCTCCGGCGCCCGACCCGGCCGGCAGTGGACCCGGCCGATCGCGCTCTACAGCGTCCTGCGCGGCGGGATGTCCCGCATCCTGGAGTACCAGCGGGTCGACCTCCACCCGGTCACCCAGATCTCCGTCACCGGCCCGGCCGTCGAACCGCTGATCCACGCCGTGGCCGAACTCCTCGACAACGCCACCCGCTACTCCCCGCCGCACACCCACGTCCACCTGAGCGCCTCCGAGGTGCAGAGCGGAATAGCGATCGAGGTCGAGGACGGCGGCCTCGGGCTCACCGACGAGGCCCGCGCCCGGGCCGAGCGCTCGATGCGCGAGGCCATGGTCTCCAAGGACTTCGACGACCTCACCGAGTCCCCCCGGCTGGGCTTCGCCATCCTCGGCCGGCTCTGCCAGGCGTACGGCTTCCAGGTGTCGCTGCGCCGGTCGGCGTACGGCGGCGTGCGCGCGGTGCTGGTCGTCCCCCAGGAACTGCTCACCACCGCGCCCCCGACCGGCCGGGCCCACGGCATCGGCGCCTTCTCCGGCCCGCGCCCGCTCCCGGCGAACCCGCCCCGGCAGACCACCCCCTCCCGGCCCTGGGGCGCCCGGACCTCCGCGCCGTCGGCCGGCGTCGGGCCGTCCTACGGCTCGACCAGCCCGTGGGGGTCCGCCGGCCCGGAGACCGGGGACGACGAGGTGACCATCACCGAGCGGACGGCCAACGGCCTGCCGCAGCGCCGCCGCCACCGGCCGACCGGCCGGGCCGCCTTCGCCCCGGCCCCGCGCGCCGCCGCGCAGCCCAAGAGCACCGGCGCGCACCTCAGCGGGCCGACCTCGGGGCCGGCGGCGGGTCCGGCGGGCCCGACCCCCCGGCCGGCCGCGAAGAAGCCCGGCCTGTGGCTGGAGGCGTTCATGGACGGCTACAAGGGCACCGGCCCGTCGGCGAGTTCGACCGGACAGACCGGCGCCGGACAACCCGGCACCGGACAGACCAGTGAAGAGACGGCAGGGAAAGGCGAGCAGTGATTCCGCACCGCAGCAACATGGACTGGATCCTCAACGACCTCGCACACAGCGTCCCGTACGTGCGCCACGTCATCGTGCTCTCCGCCGACGGCCTGCGGATCGCCCAGTACGGCGCCGACCCGGACACCGCCGACCGCCTCGCCGCCGCCTGCGCCGGCCTGCAGAGCCTGGCCGCGGCGGTCGGGCACGAGTTCCCGCACGGCAACGGCTCGATGCGGCTGGTCGTCATCGAGGTCGACGGCGGCTACTTCTACCTGATGTCGGCCGGCGACCGCGCCTACCTCGCGGTGCTCGCCGACGAAGGGGTGGACGCCGGACTGGTGAGCCACCAGATGCGCGACCTGGTGGAACGGATCGGCGAGCACCTCTCCACCCCGCCGCGCAACCCCGAGGTGGTCGCGTGATCCGGCCGGCGAACCGCCGCGGCGCCCGGGCGGTGACGTGAACCAGCACACCGAGGCGGTGACATGACGGCCGAACAGGGCGGCTGGGAGGGACCGGACCCAGATCGCCTGTACGTGATCACCCGGGGCCGCAGCGGCCCCTCCGGGCCGGGCGTTTTCGACCTGGTCACCCTGATCGTCTCCCGCGCGGAGCCGACCCCCGCCATGCAGCCCGAGCACGCGGCCATCCTGCGGCTGTGCCGCTCCCCGCTCTCGGTGGCAGAGGTCTCCGCCTATCTCGAACTGCCCCCGAGCGTGGTCATCGTCCTGCTGGCGGACCTGCTCGACGACGGGCGGATCGAGGCCCGCGCCGCCATCCCGGCGGCGGAACTCCCCGACCGTGCCCTGTTGGAGGCGGTGATCCATGGACTACAGCGGCTCTGACACGGTCGTCGGCCCGGCGAGCTCGGACCTGCTGCCCGACACCGTCGCCACGGCGGTGAAGGTGGTGATCGTCGGTGGCTTCGGCGTCGGCAAGACCACGCTGGTCGGCTCGGTCAGCGAGATCCGCCCGCTGACCACCGAGGAGACCATGACCCAGGCCGGGGTCGGCGTGGACGACCCGACCGGGGTCGAACGCAAGACCTCCACCACGGTGGCCATGGACTTCGGCCGGATCAGCATCAGCGACAAGCTCGTGCTGTACGTCTTCGGCACCCCCGGGCAGGAGCGGTTCTGGTTCCTCTGGAACGGACTGTTCGAGGGGGCTCTCGGCGCCGTGGTGCTGGTCGACACCCGCCGGCTGGAAGTCAGCTTCGAGGTGATCGGACGGCTGGAGGACCGCGGCGTCCCGTTCGTGGTGGCCGTCAACGGCTTCCCGGAGGCGCCGAGTTACGCGCTCGAGGAGCTGCGGCAGGCACTCGACCTCCCGGCCGACGTACCGATCGTGGCCTGTGACGCCCGCAGCCGCCAATCCAGCCGCGACACCCTGATGGCGCTGATGCACTACCTGTACGAACTCGCCGCCCCACCCACCGCCTGACAACCCTCCCCCCTTCCGCACCCCGCAACCGGAGCCCCTGTGACCACCCCGTTCCCCGCCGACGACGCCGCCCTCGCACCGCCGCCCGGCTGCCCGGCCCACGGCCGCGACATCGGGCCGATCGGCCCCGGCGGCCTGCGACGCCTGTACGGCCCGGAGGCCGAGGCCGATCCGGCGGGCCTCTACGAGAAGCTGCGCGCCGAGTACGGCGAGGTCGCCCCGGTGCTGCTGCACGGCGACCACCGGGCCTGGCTGATCCTCGGCCACGCTGCCAACATCACCGCGATGCGCACCCCCTCGCTGTTCTCCCGCGACTCCCGGCTCTGGAGCGCTTTCCGCAACAACGAGATCCCGGCCGACTCCCCGCTGCTGCCGGTGGTCGCCTGGCAGCCGATCTGCGTCTTCGCCGACGGCGAGGAGCACCGCCGGCTGCGCGGCGCCGTCCTGGACGGTCTGAACGGCTTCGACCGGCGCGGCATCCGCCGCCACGTCCGCCGCTTCACCACCGACCTGGTGCAGGTGGTCGGCACGACCGGCCGGGCCGAGCTGGTCTCCCAGTTCGCCGAGCACCTGCCGATGCTGGTGATGACCAAGCTGATCGGCATGCCCGACGAGTACGGGCCGCAGCTGGTGAACGCCGCGCGCGACCTGATGAAGGGCACCGAGACGGCGATCGCCAGCAACGAGTACGTGGTGGCGAGCCTGCGCCGGACCATCACCTACAAGCGCGACCACCCCGGCGACGACCTGACCAGCCGGCTCCTGGCGCACCCGGCCGGGCTGACCGAGGACGAGGTGATGGAGCACCTGCGGGTGGTGCTGCTGGCGGCCAACGAGACGACCGTCAACCTGATCGCCGACTCGCTGAAGATGGTGCTCACCGACCCGCGCTTCCGCGCCCACCTGTCCGGCGGGCAGATGACCCTGGGTGAGGCGCTGGACCAGGTGCTCTGGGACTCGCCGCCGATGTCGCTGGTCGCCGGACGCTGCGCGACGGCCGACACCGAACTCGGCGGCCAGCAGATCAAGGCCGGCGACTTCCTGTTGCTCGGCCTCGCGGCGGGCAACGTCGACCCGGTGATCCGGCCCGACCTCGCCACCCCGCTGTACGGCAACCGCTCGCACCTGTCCTTCGGAGCCGGGCCGCACGAGTGCCCCGGGCAGGACATCGGACGGCACGTCGCGGAGGCCGGGATCGACATCCTGCTCACACTGCTGCCGGACCTCCGGCTGGCGGTGCCGGAGGAGGAGTTGACCTGGAGTTCGTCCTGGATCTCCCGCCACCTGACGGCACTGCCGGTGGAGTTCACCCCGCGCGAGATCGAACCCGACCCGGAGTCGGTGGCGGAGGCCCAGCTGGCCGCGGAGGAACGGGCCGCCCGGGAGGCGGAGGCGCTCCGGGCCGTCCAGCGGGCGGCGGCCGCAGCCGCTGCGCCGGCGGCCGTTCCGGCGCAGCGGCGCAGTTGGTGGGACGTGCTGACCGGGATCTTCCGGCGGTGATCAGCGGCGTGTGTGCTGACGGCCGCGTCGCGCGGTGGTCAGTGCCGTCGTGCGGCGGTACGCCGAGGTTGCGGTGGTGAGCCGCGCCGAGTGCTGATCCCTCGCCCCGCGCTGGTCGGCTTCTTCCGGCGCTGATGGTCACTCGGCGCTCGGCAGGCGGGGGGCCGGGGGGGCGGGGGGCCGGTGGTCTCCCGCCCCTCGCCTGCCGCGTGCTCAGTACTGGTCCCCACCGGCGTCGGTACGGCGGCGGTGCAGGGTGAAGGTGTCCACCGGGGTGAGGTCCCCGTGCGGGCCGTCGAAGGTGTAGTAGGTGACCCGCATCGTGGTGGTGCCGCCGGGCCGGTCCCCCGGGTCGACGTCGAAGGCGGCGAAGCCGTGGGTGTGGACGCGGTCCTGGAAGGCGGACCACGGCGCGTCCTCGGTGAGCCAGATCGACTCCCGGTACGGGGCGCCCGGGGCGGGGTGGTCCTCCAGGCCGATCACCACCCGGCCCTGGGGCCGCTCGAACAGGTCGTCCTGGGTGGTGGCGGCGTTGCCTCCGGCGCCGATGACCATGTGGACGGTGCCGCGGCCGGTGTCGGCCAGGCGCGGGTCCGTACCGGTCGGGACCGGGGTGCGGGTGTCGTTGGGCAGGGTTCCGCGGACGGGGTGGGAGCGCTCGTAGTAGTGCTCGTGGCCGCTGACCACGAGGTCGACCCCGTAGGCGTCGAACAGCGGGCCCCAGGACTCGCGGACGCCGAGATCGCTGCCGGAGCCGTGCTTGGAGGTGGAGATCATCGGGTGGTGCATGCAGACCACGATCCAGTCGATCGCCCGGCTGCTCCGGGCCGTACGCAGCTCGCGTTCCAGCCAGCGGAGTTGGGCTCCTCCCGAAAAGCCGCGCAGATAGCTCTCACCGGAGTTCTGGATGGCCACGTCGTCGTTGGACAGGCTGATGAAGCGCACCGAGCCGACGGTGAAGGCGTACCACATGCCCCTGGTCTCCTCGTCGCGGTCCGCGGTGGAGTCGGGCAGCGAGAAGTAGGTCTGGTAGCCGAGGGCGCCGATCGGGCCGTTGCCGCTCTCGTTCTCGTGGTTCCCGGCGCAGGGCATCCACGGGCGCGACCGGGTCGAGCGGCTGTTGTTGATGAACCAGTCGGCCCAGGTGGCGGTGCGGCTCTGGCCGTGGCGGCCGCTGTAGGAGGCGTAGCAGAGGTCGCCGTTGACCAGGTTGAACAGCGGGCCGACGCGTTCGACGGCGGCGACGATGTCGGCGGCGTGCGGGGAACCGATCTGGCTGCTCATGTACACCGGGTACTTGCCGAGCGGTGAGGGCATGCCGTCGGGGAAGACCAGTCGGCGGCGGAGGTTGGGGGTGGCCTGGTCGCCGAAGCTGGTGAAGGTGAAGGGCGCTCGGCCGCGCGGGGCGGTGGTGAAGCTGCCGGTCTCCGGATTCGCGCCGTCGTGGCCCGCGGTGTACAGGTAGGTGGTGGCCGGGCGCAGGCCGGTGAGCCTGGCGTGGTGGACGTACACCTCGTCCTTGCCGAGGGCGTCGCGGTAGGTGCGGGTCTCCGCCTCGACGACCCGGCCGTGGCCGCCGTCGGGCGTGCCGAGCCGGACCTGCGGGCGGCGGACGGACTGCGGAGTGATCCAGGAGACCGTCATCGCGGTGGCCGGGTCGGTGCCGAACTGCAGGTGCACGCCGCTGACGCTCGGCGCCCCGGCGCGGTGCGGGGTGGTCTGCAGCAGCGGACTCGCGGGTGCGTCGTCGTCCGGACGGCCGGGGTCCGCGGCCGCAGCCGGCTGGGCGACGGCACCACCCGCGACCAGGGCGGCACCGGCCGCCGACGTGCCCTTGAGGATGGACCTGCGTGCGATCGTCATGGTGCTCCGTCCGCCGAGTGGGGGTTCGGGATCCGCAGCACTGTAGCGACATGAGCATGCACAGGCGATCGGTTTCTGACGAGGGGTCATGCCAGGGGTGGCCGGGGTGACTTCGCGTGGCCGGAGTGGCCGGCATGGCGGGACGGGCCGGCTTGGCTGGAGTGGCCGGCGTGGCTGGACTGGCTGGAGTGGCCGGCCGGTGACATCCCCGCGAGTGCCGCATCCGGCACGGAATGCGCCCCGGCCCCGGCGGCCGGGGCTCCGCCGGGGCCGGGGCGGGCCCTGGGATTCGAGGATCGGGGGTCGGTGGACCGGGGCCGGAGCGTGGCGGCCGGCACCGGGGTCAGGCGGATCGCGTCAGGGGCACTGCTTCCAGGCGAGGTGGTAGACGGTGTTGATGTCGCCGTCCGTCGAGTCCATCGTCATGAAGCTGGTGGTGCGGGTCGGGTCCGAGGAACCGGCGGCGACCCGCAGCTCGGTGTTGATGTTGAAGTTGCGCTCCTCCCCGCAGGGGGCGAACACCAGGGAGGCGACGTCGACGGTGTCGGTCGCCTGCCAGTTGTCGTCCCTCGGGCCGGTGAAGCGGTGGCTCTGGGAGGTCGTCCCCGACTGGCCCTGGAAGTAGTAGCCGGCCCGCTGGGTGCCGGTCGCTCCCGGCTCCAGGTGGGCGAAGCCGCGGTAGTCGGCGGAGGCGATCGCGTAGGTGAAGCCCTGCGGGACGTGCACGCGAAGGTCGAGCTGGCAGTTCTTCCGGAAGTCGGTCGGCTTGGAGCCCACGCCGACCTGGGCGAGGTAGCTGCTGTACGTCACGGTGAAGGCGGTGTTGTCGGGCGCCACGGCCACCGCCGCCGTCCCCGCCGGGCAGCCGGAGCCGTTGACCGTGGCGACGTCGATGACGATCCGGTCCGGCGGGCTCGGGAGCGAGTCGGCGCCGAAGGCCAGCGAGCCGGCGAGCGCGGCGGGGACGGCGGTCGCGACGGCCAGTGTGCGGAGGAGCATGGGGCTTCCCTTCGATCGTCCACGGGAGCCGGGGACGGCGATTGCCCCGGTCCTGGCGCGGGCGCGCCAGCCGGATTGACATGGCTATGCCATCACGCTCGAGCGCACTGTGTCCAGAGGGTGACGCATGGTCACCACGATCCGGGCCAACGCCGACGGCCGCCATGCCCGGGCTGTTCGAGCCCTTCGCCCGGCCCCGCACTCCACCCCGAGCCCCGCAGCCGACGACCCGTCCGCGAGGCGAAGATCACCGTGCGGTAGGCTCGCTCCGCAACACGACGCGAAGGGGAGCCAGTTGGCGCGGGTTGCAGTGATCGGTGGCGGTATCAGCGGGCTGGGAACGGCCCTCATGCTCGGTCGGCGGGGACACCCGGTCACACTGTTCGAACAGGACGCGCGACAGGCCGGGGAGGACCTGGAACGCGACTTCTTCGACTGGCGCCGGCCCCGCGTCCCGCAGGCCGTCCAGCCCCACTCGTTGCTCGCGCCGGTACGGACCGTGCTGCGCACCGAGAGCCCCGACGTCTACGCCGACCTGTTGGCCCGCGGGGCCCGGGAATACCACGAGTTCGACTGGTTCGGCGAGCATCCGCCGCACCGGGCCGGCGATGAGCA
Organism: Kitasatospora sp. NPDC001539; assembly: GCF_040298565.1. Taxonomy (NCBI): domain Bacteria; kingdom Bacillati; phylum Actinomycetota; class Actinomycetes; order Kitasatosporales; family Streptomycetaceae; genus Kitasatospora; species Kitasatospora sp. NPDC001539. Next base: position 38,810 of record NZ_JBEPAK010000001.1, read on the forward strand.
ACTGGTCACCCTGCGCACCCGCCGCATCGTGCTGGAGGCCGCCCTGATCGCGGCCCTGCGGCGGGAACCCACCGTCGAGGTGCGGGGAGGCCACCGGGTGAGCGGTCTCGTCGTCGACGAAGGCCGGCCGGCCCGGGTCACCGGAGTGCGGGTGGGCGCGCGGACTCACCAGGTGGACCTCGTCGTCGACGCCTCCGGCCGCCGTTCGTCGGTTCCGGACTGGCTGGTCGCGGCCGGCTGCCGTCCGCCCGTGGTCGAGAGCCACCGTGCCGGGATCGCCTACCTGTGCCGCTGGTACCGGCTGCGGGCCGAAGGCCCCCGCGATCCCGGGCAGGTGAGGACCGGTTCGGCCGCACCGTTCGCCCTGGCCGGCCTCTTCCCTTCCGACAATGGCACCTTCGCGGTGAACCTGGTGCTCTCCACCGGCGATCCGACCCGCGGCGCGCTGCTGGACCCCGCGGTGTTCGAGGCCGTTGCCCGCAGGTTCCCCGCCTGCGCCGCCTGGCTCGACCTGGATCCCGAGCCCCGGTCGGCCGTCCTGGCGATGGCCGGGCTGGACAACCGCTGGACGGCCCTCGCGGACGAGGCCGGGCCCGTCGTCACCGGACTGGTCAGCATCGGGGACAGCCTCATCCACACCAATCCCACGCTGGGCCACGGCGTGGCCCTCGGTCTGCTCGCCGGCCAGTACCTCGCCGGCCACGCCGACGAGATCGCCGCCGACCCCGACGGCTACCACGCCTGGACCGTCCAGGCCCTCCGCCCGTGGTTCGACGCCCAGGTGACGGCCGACCGCGTCAACGCCCAACGCCTCGCCGAGGGTTCACCGCTCTTGGACCGCCGGGCCGCGGCGCTGGCAGCCTGCGCCTTCGAGGACCCCGTCGTCATGAGGGCCCGCGCCCAGGTGCGCCACCTCGTCCGCCCGGCCGAGGAGGCCTACGGCACCGAGGAGGTGGAGCGCCACCTCACCGCCTGGCTCGATGCCCGCCAGGACTTCACTCCCCAGCACGACGGGCCGACTCGGGCCCAGTGGGACGCGACCATCCCCGGCTGAGTCCCGCCGGGCACCGCGCGGTGTCCGAACCCTCCGCTGCGGTGGCCAGGCGCGCCGCGTGCCCGAATCCGGAGCGAGAAGGGCATTCGATGGGGCGGACGCCCCATCCGTGCAGCCGCGTGACCTCCGGTTCTCGGGCCTCAGTGATCAAGGCCCAATGCATCTGGAACACCCCGGATCCAAGCGGCTCGATCCTGCTCTTCCGCAGCAACGCGCTCCAGCCCCTCGATGAATCGCCGACGCCCGCCCGGATCCATCCTGCCCAGCTCATAGGCAATCTCTTCCAGGGTGCTCAGCGCCGCATGAGAGTCATGCCCCACCGCAACGAGATCCTCCAAGGTCGCCACCGCCGCCAGAAGGGCCCTGACGACCTCGCCTCCCTGAACCACAGCTCCGCCTTCTTCAACCCCAGTGATCACAGGACGATGCTGCCACCCACACGGGTGCCCAGGACACCGCCGGTGCCGCAGCCCGCGACCGCTCACACCGGCCGGCCGAACGACACCCAGCCCGGTGAAAGTTTGTGGTCAGGGCGCTGGCCAGATGCCGAAGCACTCCACCACCGGGCACAGGGGCCCCGGCCTTCCGGGCAGCGGTCGGAGTCTCCCCGGGTGACCTGCGGGCGTGGGGGAAACGGTCCGCGCCGGGCGCGCCCGCATGGTCGAAGGGCTGGTCATACCTTCCGATCACGAGACGAGCCGATGATGCCCCTCTCCCGTCGGCGGACCGCCGCCACGACCCTGGTCCTGCTGCTCGCCCTCCCGGCCTGCGGCGCACCGCAGGCAGCCGAGCCGCCCGCCCCCACGCCGCAGGCGGCGACGCCGACGCCGACCGGCCCGAGGGCCTTCACCCTGGTCGCCACCGGCGACGTGTTGCCGCACACCGAGATCATCCAGCAGGCCAAGGAGGACGCCGGCGGCAACGGGTACGACTTCACGGCCATGCTGGCCGGAGTCAAACCGCTTGTCAGCGGTGCGGACCTGGCGATCTGCCACATGGAGACCGTCTACGGCGCGGACGGCGGCCCGTACACCGGCTATCCGACGTTCAAGTCCCCGCCGCAGGTGGCCAAGGCGCTCAAGGACACCGGGTACAGCTCCTGCGACACCGCGTCCAACCACACCCTGGACGACGGCGCGGCCGGAATCCGCCGGACGCTCGACGCCATGGACGCCGTCGGCCTCGCCCACACCGGATCCGCCCGCACCGCCGAGGAGGCCGGTCGGCCCGCGCTGCTGCGGACGAGCGGCGCGACGGTGGCCCAGCTCGCCTACACGTACGGCACCAACGGCATCCCCCTGCCCGAGGGCGAACCCTGGGCCGTCAACCTGATCGACCGGGACCGGATCCTCGCCGACGCCCGCGCCGCCCGGGCGAACGGCGCCGACCTGGTGGTGGTCAGCATCCACTGGGGCACCGAGTGGCAGGACGCGCCGAACGAGCAACAGCTCACCCTGGCACGGGAGTTGTGCGCAGCCGGGCAGGGTCCGGGCCGACCCGACATCGACGTGGTCCTCGGCACCCACGCCCACATCCCCCAGGCCTACGAAAAGATCAACGACACCTGGACGGTCTACGGTCTCGGCGACCAGCTCGCCGGCCACATGTTCACCTACGACGGCGCCGAGGACCCGCGCGGCAACTGGAGCTCCCTCGCCCGCTTCACCGTCAGCCCGCCGGCCGGCCCCGGGCAGCGCTGGACGGTCACCCGGGCCGAGTTCGTGCCGCAGATCACCGACCTCGGCCCGCCCTACCGGGTGCTCGACCTGCGGGAGGCCGTCCGCCGCTACCCCGGCCGCACCGACTGGGCCCGCGCGCTGGAGCACATCCGTACGGTGGTGCTCAGCCGCGGAGCCGGTGCGGCCGGCCTCACCATGACGCCGCCGCAGCGGTGACGGCCGCCGGTACCGGGTCCGCCGGTCCGCCCGGATCAACGGTGGCCTCCCGGTGCCGCGTCCGGTAGTGCGCACAGGGCGGCGTCCACGAGGTCGTCGAGCCGCTGGCGGCCCGCCCTGTCCGTCACCTGCGCCGTCACCGCGACGCCGGCGGACCTTCCGTCGGCGGTGGCGCCGGCGCGCGTCTCGTAGCCGGGGTAACTGCCGCCGTGTCCCCAGTAGTAGCCGCCGCAGGACAGCGGCCTGCGCACCAGGCCCAGGCCGTACTCGGCGCCCGGACCGAAGGTGTCCTCGGCCGGGGTCGTGGTGCGCATCTCGGCCAGCAGATCGCCGGGCAGGAGACGGTCCTCCTCCAGCAGGGCGGTGAAGAACCGGTCCAGGTCGGAGTTCGTGGACACCAGGCCCCCGGCAGCCCAGGCCCAGGAGGGGTCGAGTTCGGTGACGTCGACCAACGGGGCGCCGGGCGCCGGCCTGTCGTACCCCTCGGGGTGCGGGCCCCGGATCGTCGTGTCGCCCGGGGCCGGGAGGTACGTGTGCCGAAGCCCGAGCGGGCGGATGATCCGCCGGTTCAGCTCCTCGGACAGGGGCCGGCCGGTGACCTCCTCGATGATCATGCCCGCCACCAGGTAGTTGGTGTTGCTGTACTGCCAGGACGCCCCCGGCCGGAAGGCGGCGGGGTGCCGCAGGGCGACGTCGAGGAGTTCCCGGGGCTCGTAGTGCCGGACCTCGTCACCGAGGTGGTCGCTGTAGTCGGGCAGTCCGCTGCTCTGGTGGAGCAGCTGACGGATGGTGATGTTCCCCCCGTCGATGCCCTCGCCTCTCACCAGACCCGGCAGGTGGTCGTCGACGGTGTCGTCCAGCGCCACCTCGCCCTCGTCGACCAGCTGGAGCAGGACGACGGCGACGAAGCTCTTGGTGTTGCTGCCGACCCTGACCGCTCCGTCGAGGGGCACCGGTGCGCCCGTCGCCACGTCGCCGACGCCGGCCGTGCGGCCGGCGGTCCGGCCCCGGCCGTCGCGGACGGTCAGCAGCGCTCCGGGCACCCCGAGGTCCGTCACCAGGGCGTCCAGCCGGCCCTGGACGGTGTCGGGCGGGGCGCCCGGGCGCGGGGCGGTGCCGGGCGGAGCAGCGCCGGACGGGGCGCCCGGACGCGCGGCAGTGCCGGCCGGGGCGGTGCCGGGCGGAGCAGCGCCGGACGGGGCGGCGACCGCCGGGGTGGCGAGCGTGAGGAGGGCGAGGGCGGCGGCTGCCGCGGTGGCCGCCGCCCTGCGGAGCGGACGGCGGCGCGGGGTGGACGAAGTCACGGTGGTCTCCTCCGGTGCGGCGGGGAGCGTGATCGCTCCTGGGTGCCCCCACACCATCACGGGATCCCGTGACCGGTCGTCACCATGCAGCAGGAAACTCTCGTCGCTCCTCTGCTACTCCGGTAGTGCCCGGCCCTGCTCCCCTCGGAGTACCCGGCCCCCGACGAGCCGTCAGGGGCCGGGGGCGGGCGGCTGCCCCTACGGCTTGCGGGCGAGGCCGCCGTACACCGAGACCTCGCTGTCGGCGACGGCCGAGGGCTCCCCCAGCTCCGGGTGCCAGCGGTTGACCAGTACCACGCCCGGGTCGTCCAGTTCCAAACCGGTGAAGAAACGTTCCACCTCGGCCAGGGAGCGTACGTGGACGTCGATCCCCGCCTCCGCGTAGCGGCGCGCGCCGACCGCTGCTTGCTCCGGCGCGTTGTCGGCGGTCCCCGCGGTCAGCGCGAGGAAGCTGCCGGAGGGCAGGGCGTCCAGGAGCTTGCGGACGGGCGGGTGCGCGGCCTCGTCGGAGAGGAAGTGCACGATGTTGATCAGCGTCAGCGCGACCGGCTCGGTCAGGTCCAGGGTGGCGGCCACCGCCGGGTCGGCCAGGAACTTCTCCGGGTCGCGCAGGTCACCCTCGACGTACGCGGTGCGGCCCTCGGCGGTGCTGCTGAGCAGCGCCCGCGAATGGGCCAGCACGATCGGGTCGTTGTCCACGTAGACCACCCGGCAGGTCGGGTCCACCGCCTGGACGACCTCGTGCAGGTTGGGGGCGGTGGGGATGCCGGTGCCGATGTCCAGGAACTGGCGGATGCCGTGCGTCCCGGCCAGGCGGCGGACCATCCGGTGCATCACGCCGCGGGCCGCGGCGGCGCCGTCCCGGGCACCGGGCAGGTCGGCGAGCAGGCGGTCGGCCATCTCGCGGTCGGCCGGGAAGTTGGTCTTGCCACCGAGCAGGTAGTCGTAGACCCGGGCCGAGTGCGCCCGGTCGGTCCGCAGGTCCACCTGGGGCGGCTGGTCGAACGCGGCCTCCGTCAACCAGCTCTCCGGCCCGATGCTGTCCACTGCGCCCTCCCCGTTCGACGTCCGTCCCGGACCACTCAACCACAGGAGGCGACGTCCGTCAGGCGGTTCCCGGTGTCCGCTGAACGCCTGCTTCCGCCTCCTTCACCGCGGCGGCGAACGAGGGCACCCGCATCGCCGTCAGCAGGGCGAGGGCCGGCCCCGCCGTGCAGACCGTGACGTAGGCGGGGATCACACCGAGCCGGTTGTGGTGGTCGAGCCACTCGGCGAGCAGCGGGAAGGTCCCGCCGAAGGCGGCGATGGTGGCCGCGTTGACCACGCCGAGGCCGACCGCCCTGACCTCGGTCGGGAAGAGCAGACCGGTGAAGACGTTGAGCGTGCCGAGCACCGTCGCCACCAGCATCCCGAGCAGCACGGCCACGGCCTGGAAGGGCAGCCAGCCACCGCGCAGCCCGGCCAGCAGGATGCCGACGGCCGGGACGGGCAGTCCGAAGCCGAGCCGGGCGACCGGCAGCAGGCCGAAGCGGTCGGCGGCCGCACCGGTGAGCAGCATGGTGACCAGCACCGCGCCCAGCACCACGGTCATGAAGGAGGCCGCCTGCTCCTTGTCGATCACGTGGTAGGCGGCGGCGTACTGCGGCAGGTAGACCAGCGCGAAGTAGTACCCGACGGTGCCGCCGAGGGTGTTGAGGAAGACGGTGAGCACCGCCCAGCGGTGCTCACGGAGCATCCGGAGGAACGGCGGGCGTGCGGCGTCCGGCCCCTGGGCGCGGGACCTCGCGCGGGCGCGGTGGAACTCGGCGCTCTCCGGCGCGGCACGTCGCACCCACACCGCGCCGAGGCCGAGCAGCGCGGCGGCGCCGAAGCCCCAGCGCCAACCGCCGTGCTCCAGACCCGACTTGCCGATGGTGTGGATCAGCAGGGTGAGCACGCCGAAGGAGAGCAGCGAGCCGAGGATGATCCCGCCGTAGGACACCGAGCTGAAGGCGAAGCGGTGCCGCGGCGGGGCGGTCTCGGTGACGTACGCGGCGACGCTCGGCGCCTCGCCGCCGAAGGCGAGCCCCTGCACCACCCGCGCGGTGACCGCCAGCACGGCCGCCCAGGCGCCGACGCTCCGCTGCCCCGGCAGCACGGCGATGCCCAGACTCGCCGCCGCGATCACCGCCATCCCGAGGCTGAGCGCGAACCGCCGCCCCCGGGTGTCGCTGAGCCGCCCGATCAGGTAGGAACCGACCGGCCGGGCCCCGAAGCCGACGGCGAAGGTGGCGTACGCGCCGAGCACCCCGCTGACGCCGCCCTTGCCGTGGCCGAAGAGGTCCGCGGCGAAGTACGGCGCGAGCACGGCGTAGACGTTCCAGTCGAAGGACTCGACCACCGACCCGACGGTCGCCGCCGCCAGCTCCCGCCGTCGACCACCGGTTCGCGCCTCACCCCCGGCGGGATCGGTCTCGTTGCGATCTGTCATGGCGTCAGCATGGCACCGTCGGGAGGGCGGGGGAATCGGGCCCGGCGGGCTCGTCCGGGCGGTCGGCGAGCAGGCGTGCGGGCGGCCCCTTGGGGCAAGCGGGCGTAGCGGGCGGCCCCCTCCGGGCAAGCAGGCGTGCGGGCGTGCGGGCGTGCGAGAGGGCGTACGGGAAGGGTACGCACCACCGATGTGACCGGTGTGACTACCTGGTGATATTTGTGTGCGGTGCATTCGATGATCATCCGGACCTCACGGCGCGCCCTGCCCGTCGCCGTCTCCGCCGCCACCGCCGTCGCCCTGCTGGCCGGCTGCACCAGCGGCGGCTCCTCCTCCGCGCCCGCCCCGGCCGCGGCGTCCGCCACCACCCTCGCGTCCGCCACTCCGAGCGCGACCCCGACCCCGACCTCCAAGCCCACCGGCGCCGACGACCCGGCCCTCAAGGCCTTCTACGGCCAGCAGCTGGCCTGGGCGCCCTGCCGGAACGACGGCGACCAGTCGGGCGAGGAACAGGCCGACACCTCGGCACTGCAGTGCTCGACCCTCAAGGTCCCGCTCGACTACGCCGCCCCGGACGGCGGCACGCTGGACGTCGCCGTGATCCGCAACCCCGCGGTCAAGCAGGACCAGCGGATCGGCTCGCTGATCCTCAACCCGGGCGGTCCGGGCGGTTCCGGCGTCGCCATGGTCAAGGGCGGCCCGAAGCGCTTCGACGGTCCGGTGCACGACCGGTACGACCTCGTCGGCTTCGACCCGCGCGGCGTCGGCGGCACCAGCCCGCTCAACTGCCTGGACGACCGGACCCGCGACGGCTGGCTGAACACCGACGAGGCCGGCGCCGACCACGGCAAGCAGCTCGCCGACGCGTGCCAGGCCAAGTACGCCCGGGTGCTGCCCTTCGTCAGCACCCGCAACACCGCCCGCGACATGGACGTCCTGCGCGCCGCCCTCGGCGACCGGAAGCTCAGCTACCTCGGCATGTCCTACGGCACCTACCTCGGCTCGCTCTACGCCGAGGAGTTCCCGGACCGGGCCGGCCGGCTGGTGCTGGACGGCGCCACCTCGCCGTCCAGCACCCTGATCCAGCACAACATCGAGCAGGAAGCCGGATTCGAGCGCTCGCTGAAGGCGTTCGCCGCGGACTGCGCCGCCAAGAACCCGTGCCCGCTCGGCAAGGACCCCGATCTCGCGGCGGGGAAGCTCGCCGACTTCCTCGACGGGCTCAAGGACAAGCCGCTCAAGACCGCCAAGGGCCGGACCCTCACCTCCACCGCGGCCTGGAACGGCGTGATCGGCCGACTCTACGGCGGCGAACAGGCCTGGGCCGGCCTGCGCAACGCCCTCGGCTGGGCCATGGTCCGCGGCGAGGGGGACGACCTGCTCGCGCTCGCCGACGACTACAACGGCCGGGACAAGGACGGCCGTTACGGGCCCTCCACGGACGCCTACACCGCCATCCACTGCGCCGACGGCGCCACCGACGCGCCCTCCGGCGAGCAGCTCCAGGCCGCGCTCAGCGACCTCGCCGCCAAGGCCCCGCTGGTGAGCAAGCACGACCCGACGGCCGCGCTGTTCGATCCCGACTGCCGTGTCTGGCCGTTCCGCTCGACCGAGAAGCCGCACGTCGTCAAGTCCACCGCCGCCACCCCGATCGTCGTCGTCGGCTCCACCGGCGACCCGGCCACCCCCTACGCCTGGGCGGAGAAGCTCACCGGCGAGCTCGGCAACGCCGTCCTGCTCACCCGCGAGGGCGAGGGGCACGTGGCGTACGACCGCAGCGCCTGCGTCCGCGCATCGGTGAACGCCTTCCTCGTCGACGGCACCGTGCCGACCGCGGGCACCCGCTGCACGACCGACTGACGCCCGGGGCTGCCGCGCGCCGAGTCCCCCTGCCCTGCCTCTCCCCCGAGCGGGCAGGGGGTCGGCACACCGTCGGCACAGGAACCGTCGGCACAGGAACTCACCGCGAGAGCCGTCGACACGGGAACCGTTCGCACGGGAACTGTCGGCACGGGAACCGCCGGCGCCCCTTCCGGACCTGCCGTCAACAAAGGCGCGGCGCCCCTTCGCGCTCCGTCGGACCCAGCCGGCCTCGCAGGGGCGGCGGCGCCACCGGAAATCCCCTCCTGCCCTCTCCCGGTAGACCGCCCCCGCGCAGGACTGCGGACCTCCCGTGCCACCACTTCGCAATCCTGCATCACGTCGGTGTCGGCGAACCCGCACTGCGGTGACGATCATAATCGCCAGGCGACGCGCGTTGTACCCCGCGACCACCGAAACCGGCGAGCTCGCCTCCCCGCACGGTGCACGGCCACCCGTCGCGGCCGACCGAGCCACGGGCCGCGTGGGCGGCGCGGAAACGGACATCGCCGAACGGTGCGGCGCCTCCGCTCATCGGCCGTCGGCCGGACCAGGCGTACGCGCGGCCTTCTCCTCGAGCTCGCGGAGGTCGTCGGCCATGGCGAGCAGGACCCGCAGGCTCCGGTCCGAGAGCGCGGCGGCACGCCTGGCCAGGTCCACCACCCCGTCGTGGCCGAGGGCCTGTTCCAGCTCGCCGATCCGCCCCAGCCGATCGAGCTGCTCATCGACCAGGGCGGCCTTGGCGTCGTCCAGGAAGTAGCTCGCGCCGGCGCTGATGCCGAAGCCGCGGCCCAGCCAGTCCAGCGTGTCCACGGTGGGGTTGGAGGCCTGGCCCTTCTGGTTCAGGCCGAGGTGGAGGTTGCGCACCGTGTCGCGCGAGATGACGTCGCGTCCCGCCAGCCGGTTGATCCGCTCGGCCAACTCCCGGTAGGCCGGCGGGCGTCCGCCGGACCGCGCCGCCTCCCGGGCCATCAGCCGCTCCAGCCGGGCGGCGATCGCCGAGGCCCGGTCCACCGGCTGCTCCGGTCCGCCGGCCGCGCCGGCGTCTGCTGCCGTCACCTTCGTCCCCCTCCCCGAGGCGCAGTCACGATACCGTCGGCGTTCCACCAGCCGTCACCCGGGCTCGTCGGCCGGCCGGCGGCGGTGGGCCCCGGCCGGGAGAGACCGGGGCCCACCGGCACGCGGGCGAGGTCGACAGCGGGCTCAGCAGCCGAAGTCGATCAGGCGGAATGTGGCGTAGTGGTCACCGGTGTAGTAGTCCTCGCGGTACCGCTGCCCCGTGACGATCCGGCGGGCGCCCCGGGTCGGGGCACCGGGGGTGACGACGGTGTACTCGTGGTAGTAGCCGGACCGCTGCGAGGGCAGCACGTGCTCCTTGTTGCCGAACACGGTGCCGTCCTGGCGGTACGGGAAGGGACCGCCTGCGGCGATCAGGTCGAGGCTGGTCCGGGCCTGGGAGGGCAGGGCGGAAAGGCACACCTTGCCGCTCACCGAGGCATGCGCCTCGGTGGCGACGGCGACGGGCGCGAGTGTGGTCAGGGCGAGGACGGTGGTGGCGGCAACACGCTTTGACACGCGTGGAGTTCGGGTCATGCCACCCAGGATGACGAGCCCGGGAGCGGCCCGGAAGCCCTGTCCGGAGTCTTCACCTCCGGTCAACTCACCGTACTTTTGCAGGACTTGACCGGGTCAGCGGGCCGCTCCGCGTGACCGCATCCGGGGGCGGCCGGCCCGTCGGCCGTCCCCACCGGCCGAACCCCAGCCGCACCCGCACAGGTACTCGCCCCCGCACCCGCACATGCGTCCGCCACCGCCGGTCGAGGCGGTGGCGGACGCGGAGGCGATGGCGGACGCGGTGACGGCCGCAGTGCCGGACGCGGTGCCGGACGACCGCGCGGCTCAGCCGCGCGGCAGCACCAGGGACTGCACCGCCGACAGCTTGCGCCAGTCGCTCGACACGATGCTGGCGTGCGCGCGGGCCAACTGCTCGGTGCGGGCCCGCGCCTGGTCGGCGGTCGGATCGGTCGCGCTGATCTGCGGCGCGACGTTCTGGGCGTCCGTCATCACCAGCAGGTAGTGCGAGCGGTCGTACCACGCGGTGTCGATGCCGTTGACGTAGGCGGCGGCGTCGCCGTCGAAGACCACGAACCAGGGCCGGATCCCGGCGTCCGCCCCGGTGTACTTGCCGCGCGGGTCGCCGGCCGCGGCGCCGTGCACGGCGGGGAACAGCTGGGCCTGGCCGATCCGCCCGGCCGCCGCGAGGTCCCGCAGGTGCCGCCCGTACTCGACGTCGGTGTGCAGGTTGTCGAAGGGGTTGCCCTCCTCGACCGTCCCGGGGATCGCGTAGAGCAGTACCCGACCGGCGAGCGCCGAGCGGCTCGGCCAGTTGCCCGCCCGCACCGCCTCGTCGACCGTGGCGTACGAGCCGCCGCCGGGCCTGGCCAGCACGTCGGCCGGGCGCAGCACGGCGTTGCCGAGGTGGCCGGCGATCAGCGCGTCCAGCTGGTCGGCACCCATCCCCATGTTCCCGGCGAAGCCGCCCTTGAGTTCCAGCTTGATCACCAGCGGTCCGGCGCCCGGGTGGGCGCCGAGCCAGACCCGGACGTCGTCGAGGCAGTGCTCCAGGTTCTTGTTGGTGCCGCCGGCGTAGAGCTGGGCCGGGGTGTCCGCGGCGGTGCAGTTGTTGGAGTTGCCGAGCGGGTTGGAGTGGCTGACCTTCCACTCCTTGGTGACGACGTCGGTCCAGAGGTCCAGCTCGATCATCCCGGTGCCGGTGTCGAGGCTCTGGGCGAGGTACGGGTAGGCGGCCGGGTCGTAGGTGTTGTGCAGGCCCACGGTGGTGGCCGAGCCGAACGGCAGGTCGCCCGTGCCGCCCTCGGCGGCCGCGGGGGCGGCGGTCGGGATCAGGGCCGCCGCGGCGGCGGCCAGGCCGGCCGCCATGAGGCCGGCCAGGGTACGGCGTACGGTCATCGGAATCGTTCCCCCCGGGTTCGGTCGCGTCGGCCGCCCTCGCGGCCGCCCGAGCAAGCATCGCCCGCCCGGGCGTGCTTCTCGTGAAGAAGACACGACAATAGCGTGACGACTCCGTCACGCCTGCAGGGGGTCCGGGCCGGGCTCCCCCGGCCCGCGCGGGGTGCCGCGCAGGGCGCCACGCCCCGGAGGTGACGAAGCATCAGCCTGTCGTACCCGCGCGCTAGCGTGTCCCGCGAACACCTGGAAGCCGGGCACTGTGACGACTAGCACTGTGACGACCCACCCGGGCGACGAGCACCGGGTTCGAGATCACCCAGCCCACGAACAGCGAGCACCGAGCACCGAGCACCGAGCAGCGGAGGAAACCGATGTCCCTGGTCCGCGTCCACAACTTCTCGATCTCCCTCGACGGCTACGGCACCGGCGAGGGCCAGAGCCTCGAGCAGCCCTTCGGCCACGCGACCGATCGGTTGCACCGCTGGTTCTTCCGCACCCAGACCTTCCGGCGGATGCACGGCAAGACGGGCGGCGACACCGGTGTGGACGAGGCGATGGCCCGCACCTGGGCCGACGACATCGGCGCGGAGATCATGGGGCGCAACAAGTTCGGCCCGCAACGAGGCCCTTGGCAGGACGAGGACTGGCGCGGCTGGTGGGGCCCGAACCCGCCGTTCCACACCCCGGTGTTCGTGCTCACCCACCACCCGCGCCCGAGCCTCGAGATGGAGGGCGGCACGACCTTCCACTTCCTCGACGCCACCCCCGAGGAGGCGCTGGCGCAGGCCCGGAAGGCAGCCGGCGGCAAGGACGTCCGGATCGGCGGTGGGCCCAGCACCGTCCGCGCCTTCCTGGAGGCCGACCTGATCGACCACCTGCACGTGGTCGTGGTGCCGATCGTGCTCGGCCGGGGCGAGTCACTGTGGGCCGGGCTCGAGGGCCTGGAGCAGCGCTTCGACAGCGAAGCCGTGAGCAGCCCGAGCGGCGTCACCCACCTCACCCTCACCCGCCGCCGGGGCTGACGCGGTACGGGCGGCCTCCCCGCGTTCCGGGGAGGCCGCCCGACACACACCGGACCGGCCGGGACCGCCCGGGCCGGCCGGGACCGCCTGGGCTCGTCGGATCCGGTCGGTCACACCCGGCCGGGCACGTCAGACCCGGTCGGCCGCGATCAGCACGTACTGGAAGGAGCCGTCCTTGTAGGACTCGATGAACGCCTCCTCGATGCCGGTGACCAGCGAGGTGGTGTTGCGCAGCTCCCAGTAGGGCAGGGTGTCGGGGGTCAGGTCGATGACGGCCTGCGGCACCAGGCGGTTGTCGGCCATCGCCCGCAAGTACTCCCGGCGGGAGTGGATGTTGCACTCGAAGTGCGCGTTGATCTGCGAGACCCACTTCGACGGCTGCCCGTACTTCGGGTTCCAGCAGCCCGTGATGGTCACGTACCGGCCGCCGACGGCCAGTACCCGGGAGTGCTCGGCGAACAGGTCATGCAGGTCGACGTACATGCTGGACTCGTTGTTCCAGGAGCCGGCGGCCGAGCCGTTCTCGAAGGGCATGTCGAGCATGTTGGCCACCCGGGAGCGGACGAAGTCCCCGATGCCGAGCTCGGCGGCGCGCTTGTTGCCGAATTCGGCCTGCTGGGTGGAGAGGGTCAGGCCCTCGACGCGGCAGCCGAAGCGCTGGTGCGCCATGACCATGGAGCCGCCGCGACCGCAGCCGGCGTCGACCAGGAGGCCGTCGGCCGGGATGTCGCCGAGGTGGTCGAGCAGCACGTCGGCCTGGGCGGACTCCAGGCGGTGCAGCTCGGCGATGACCTTCTTCTCGCGCTCGCTGTCGGCCGGGTCGCCGATCGCCTGCTGGTCGACCGCGCCGATGCCGTAGTGGTGGTGGTAGAGGCCGTCGACGTCACCCAGGCGGAGGTTGACCGGGCGGGCCTCGTGGTCCCAGTAGCGCGCGATGTCACCCTGGTAGGGAGTCGCCGGGCCGGGGATGGTGCGGTCGGGAGCGCTGAGGTCGTCGGTCACGGACATGGGTCAACTCCAGTGTTCTCAAGGGTGGTTACCGGAAACGGGTGATTACCGGGATTCGGGCGGCTGCCGGGCGTGCGACCGGGAACGGCGCTCACCAGAAGTCGGGCAGCGTGTAGCGGTAGGTGTTGGTCTGGTGCCAGTAGTGGTTGCCGTCGACCCACGCGGCGACGCCGCGCAGGAACCGTACGAGTGTCGGCACGGGGCAGGCCGCGGCCAGCGCGGCCGCCTCCGCCTCGAAGGCGTGCATCAGCTCGTTGTGGACCTCGACGGCCTTCAGGTAGCCCTCCTTGTGCGAGACGCGCTCGCGTTCGGAGATCACCACGGGGAGGTTGAGGTGCACCCCCGGGCTGGCCAGCTCCTTGGTGTACGAGTACAGGTCGTTGACGATGGTCGTCGCGTTTCCGGCCAGCGCGATCACCCGCTGCATGGCGGGCAGCGCGTGCAGGTCGGCGGGCAGCTCGTAGCCGCCGACGGTGTCGGTGATCGTCGGGCAGGGGCGGAAGTTGTTGAACTGGCGCATCGCCAGGTACTCCCACACCTCCGGCACGTGGCCGGTCTCGTCCCAGGCCGCCTCTGCCAGGTACCCCATGTGCAGCCGCGCCATGTCGTGCCGGAAGCGGTCCGCCTGGGAGGGCGTCGCGGCGCGGACGAAGTAGTCCATCGCCGAGCGGTAGGCGCGCCGGGGCGGGTCCTCGGAGAGCGAGGCCTCCCAGGCCGGGTGGTACTCCGCCGTGGTGTGGAGCGGGTCGAGCGCGGTGTGCGCGAGCAGCAGGCGGCTGCCCAGGCCGACCGGAGAGCCGCCGAGGTCCTCGCAGTAGCAGTCGTCCACGGCGTTCTCCGCGACCATCAGGCGGGCCGCGAGCATCAGGTGGTCGACGCTGGGCGCGTCCGGGTGGCAGGCCACCATGTAGCGCCCGGTGGAGAACCCGTCGAAGTCCTTCTCCCACTCCGGCGGGTAGAGCTCGATCTCGTCGATCGCCCAGGCCTTGATCTTCAGGCTGAGCGCCTCCACCCGGACCGGGTCGGGCTCGGCGATCGGGTGGTGGTAGAGGCCGGGGACGGGATCGCCGGCCTTCGGCTTGCCCCCGGTCGGGGCATCGACGGTCGGGACACCGACGGCCGGGGCACCGATGGCTTGTGCATCGACGGCGACGGCCGGTGCGAGGCGGGGCGGACCGGGCAGGCCCGGCGCCGGACCGGCCGACCCGACCAGGAGCGGGGCCTTGGAGCCGGGAGTCCCGAACCCCGGGGTCCTGACCTCCGGGGTCCTGACCTCGGGCACCTCGGTCTCGGGCAGGACTTCCGCGGGGACGGCGGCCGCTGCCGCCGGCGCCTGGGCCGCCGCGAGCTGCGGCGCCGGCTGCAGCCCGGCGGTCCCGATTCCGCTCGGTCCGCGCAGGATCCGCTCGATGGCGCTGGTGTTCATGCGCCCACCCCTGACACGAGGACGGTCGTGGGCGGTGGGGGTGGTGAGTCCGGTTGGGTGCGCACGGGCATGGAGCCTCCTCTGAGAAGGACCGCAGGATGTGACGGGCCGTCATCCCGCCGTCGCGAAGGGGAACTCCACGCCGCGGGCCCCGTCTCGCTCGTTTCCCAACCGTAGGCGCGAAGGCGTGCCACGGAACGCAATGGACGATCTTCTACACCCGATAAGGTGAACGTTCATGCGTACGGCGTTTGAAGCGCCCCCTCATCCTGCACGGGCCGACCCCACCCTCCGGCGCATGGCGGCGGCCCGGCCCCCTGCGCCCCCGCTGCGGACCGCGTCAACCCACCGCGACCGTGGCGCGTCCGGCGCTGCCCGGCCGCGGGCCGCCCGCCCCGACGAGCGGTTCCGCCCGTAGCCGGCCGTGTAAGAGGGAGAAGAATGGCCTGGGGCCCCGTCGAGGAAGCGGGACCGGGAAGGAAGACCAGCGCATGGAGAGCCAGCCCAGCAGTCGCACCGCACTCGTCGAGGACCTTATGGAGCGCTTCCCCGACGTGCCCCGGGAGGCGGTGATCAAGGAGGATCTGCTGCGCGGAGGCATGGCCTTCGACGAGTCGGCCCTCAGCGGCAGCTCCGGCGCCGACGGGGGCGGCGAGGTCAAGCCGAAGTCGTACTTCATCTTCTCCTTCGACCACCGCACCCTGCCCGAACTCGGCGCGGCCGCACTCAACCGGCCGCCGGAGGAGGTGGTGCTGACCGGCGGACCGTACGGGCTGCGCCGCACGGTGGTGTCGGTGCGGGTCAACCCGGACTCGCCGTACCGGGTGGGGGCGGGCGAGGACGGCACCCTCGGCCTCTACCTGGACGGAGCCCGGATCGCCGACGTCGGCCTGCCGCCGATGCCCGACTACTACCGCCACACCCTGGCCAACGGCAAGTCCGTGATGGAGGTCGCCCCGACGATCCAGTGGGGTTACCTCATCTACCTCACGGTGTTCCGGGTCTGCCAGTACTTCGGCGCCAAGGAGGAGTGCCAGTACTGCGACATCAACCACAACTGGCGCCAGCACAAGGCGGCCGGCCGCCCGTACACCGGGGTCAAGCCGGTCGAGGAGGTGTTGGAGGCCCTCGAGCTGATCGACCGGCACGACACCGCCCGCGCCTCCCAGGCCTACACCCTCACCGGCGGCGCCATCACCTCGCACGTCGGCGGCCGGGACGAGGCCGACTTCTACGGGCAGTACGCCAGGGCCATCGAGGAGCGCTTCCCCCGCCGCTGGATCGGCAAGGTGGTCGCCCAGGCGCTGCCGCGCGAGGACATCCAGCGCTTCCGCGACTACGGCGTGCGGATCTACCACCCCAACTTCGAGGTCTGGGACAAGCGCCTGTTCGAGCTCTACTGCCCCGGCAAGGAGCGCTACGTCGGCCGGGACGAGTGGCACCGCCGGATCCTCGACTCCACCGAGGTGTTCGGCGCGGAGAACGTGATCCCCAACTTCGTCGCGGGCGTGGAGATGGCCGAGCCCTTCGGTTTCACCACCGTCGACGAGGCGATCGCCTCCACCCGGGAAGGCCTGCGGTTCTTCATGTCCCACGGGGTGGTCCCCCGGTTCACCACCTGGTGCCCCGAGCCCACCACCCCGCTCGGCAAGGCCAACCCGCAGGGCGCGCCGCTGGAGTACCACATCCGGTTGCTGCGGACCTACCGGGCGGCCCTGGAGGAGTTCGGCCTCTCCTCCCCGCCCGGTTACGGCCCGGCCGGTCCCGGCAAGGCGGTCTTCTCGGTCAGCTCCTTCATGGACTCGCTCCCGGGCTGAGCCCGCTGCCGGCGGTGCCGCGCGCCCGGCCGGGGGCGGCACTGCCGGACCGCCGGACCCGCCCGGCGAGCGCTCGCCCGCCGCGCAGCGGCCCGTCGAAGGCCGGCCGAGCGTGGCCTCACCCGCCGTTCAGCGGGCGGACGGTGAGGATCTGCTCGGCACGGCCGACCGGGCCGTGGACGTCGTGCAGCACCGTGCTGGTGACACCGTGCCCGGCCGGACCGAAGGTGACGGCGGTGTCCAGGCCGGTCCAGCGGCCTTCGGGGCGGCGGTGCAGGTGGACCGTCAGATCGGTGTTGGGGAACATCCACTCACCGGGATCCCGGCGGACGGCGATCCCGTTGGCGGTGTCGACCAGGGTGAGGAAGGCGGCGTGCGGGCTGCTGGGCTCCCCCGCGACCAGCTCCAGCGGCGTGGAGACCCAGGCGGCGGCGCGCCCGGGGGCGGTGAGGCGGTGCCGGACGTCGATGGAGGCGATGTAGCCGCCGCCCCACTGTCCGCTCATCGCCCACGGCTCGAACTCCTCGGGCGCGGGCAGCGGTTCGTCGTGGGTTCCGGCGACGGCGGCGGTGTCCAGCTCGGCCAGGAACCAGGCCCGGGCCCGGACGACCGCGCGGTCGCCCACGGTGGCCACCGCCTCCACCAGCTCGATGGTGCGGCCCGGCCGGACGGTCTCCACCGTGATCTCGAGCTCGTCGAGGGCGATCAGGCCGAGTATGTCGTAGCTGATCCGGGCCAGTGCCAGGCCGTCGGCGGGGCGGCCGGCCCGGTAGCGGTCGATCGCGTGGGCGATCAGGCCGCCCACCGGGCTGAAGTGCTGCTCGTCCGGGTGCCAGGCGCCCTGCGCGTGGCCGGTCGGCTTGTAGCGGTGCTCGCCGGTGCGCTGGTAGTAGCTGTCGGGCGCGGCGGTGGGGGCGGTCAAGGTGCGTTTCTCCTCGGGCCGGATCGCGGGGGGCCGAGCGGGCGCCGCAGGACTCCGGCGCCCGCGATCACGATCGTATGGGGCCGAACCGCACCGGCGGTTGTGATGCGCCCCACACCGCCGCGCCCCACACCGCCGCGCCCCACATCGCCGCGCCCCACACCGCCGCGTCCCGCACCGCCGCGTCCGGAGCCCGACCGGACGGTCACCGCCCGCACCGCCGTGGCCAGGCCCACCGCAGGCCGTACCGCCCGCCTCGCCCCCCGACGGAGCGGCGGTCAGTGCGCGGCGAGCGGGTAGTGGTCGGAGAGGTCGGTGTAGGTGTAGCTCCTGCCCCAGCTGCTCACCGTCCAGGGCGCGCTGTGCACCCGCAGGACCTCGTTGGTGTACTGCTGCGGGCGGGCGTGGTCGGCCCGGTAGAGCACGTGGTCGAGGTCCTCCTTGGGCTCGCCCGGGTAGCGGTAGGCGGCGATGGAGTTGTCGGTGGTGTCGAAGGAGTACGGCCAGCCGGTGCGGGCGGAGGCCGGGGCGAGGTTGCCGTTGTCCAGCAGCGCCTGGAACTCGGATCCGCGCGAGTCGATGTTGAGGTCGCCGGCGACGGCGATCGGCTCGTCGGCCGGGATCCGCTTGGCGTCCAGGAAGGCCCGCATCGCGCCGAGTTGCCTGGCCCGGTCGTCGGCGGCCTGCCCGCTCGCGCACCCGGAGTCGGTGGACTGCAGGTGGGTGCCGACCACGTGGGTGCGGCGCCCGTCGACGTCCAGCACCGCGTAGACGAAGCCCTTGTTGGACCACCAGTCGGAGCCGCAGGCGTCCTTGAAGACGTACTGCTCCTTGCGCAGGATCGGCCACTTGCTGAGCAGGGTGACCCCGCCGTCCTCGGGGGTGGTGGCGCTGTAGCTGCCCGAAGTGGCGTCCCAGCCGCTGGTGGAGCGTCCCACCACCGGCGTGTGGTACGGGTAGGCGGCCGCGGCCTGGGCGATCAGCGCGTCGGAGGCCGCGTTGTCGAAGGCCTCCTCCAGCACGACCACGTCGTGGCCCTGGAAGAAGTCCGCCGAGGCGATGGCCCGGGCGCGTTGCTGCTGGCCCCAGTTGGGGTAGAGCGAGGTGCTCATCAGGAAGGTGTTGTACGTCAGGACGTGCAGCGGCGGCGCGGTGACGGGGGCGCTCTCCGCGGCGGCCGGGGCGGTGCCGAGGGTGGCGAGCACGGTGGCGGCGGCGGCTGCGGCGAGGGCGCGGCGCGGGGACGGCAGGGGCATCCGGGGGCTCCGTGGGGGACGTGGTGACCCGCCGGTTCGCGGGATGTTGTGCATCCAACTTCGGTGCGTGCACGGCTCGCAAGACTTCCGGCGAGCATTCGGTGAACTCGTCCGGAACAGGAGGGCGGGACCGTCGGAGTCGTTGGGGCGGACGGCCGGTGACGCAGCGTCGGTTCCGGCGGCCCGCTCCCCGGCGATCGGGCTGGTCAGCCCGATCGGACCCCCGGTCTTCCGGCTGTCGGGGGCTGCCGTCACACTGGCGCGGGCACGACCGCGCACACCGATCGGGGGCAGCATGACCAGCAGCAGGAACAGGAAGCCGAAGAGACCGCTCGCCGCCGGGGCCTCCCGGCCGGCGAAGCCCGTCCGCAAGCGGGCGCGCAAGGACGCCCCGCTGCCGCCGCGCACCGTGCGCCGGACGGCGGTGCTGGTCGGGGTGCTCGCACCGGTGCTGATCATCGGGCTGCTCGCGCTCGCCAGCAACCCGGACTACCAGGTCGGCTGCACGGTCCTCGCGGTCCTGGTGCTGATGGCGGCCGTGGTGGGGCTGATGCTGGTCCGCAGCACCGGGTGGGTGGTCTGGCCGGCCGTCCTGTTGGGCGTGCTGCTGCTGGTGATCCCCACGCCCGCCATCCGCGCTCAGCTGCTCTCCCACCGCGGGGTGGAGACCCAGGTGGTCATCACCGCGGCCCACAGCGCCAAGGACAAGACGGGCAAGGTCAGTTGGACCTGCACCGTCCGCCGGGAGGACGACCGGCCGCTGCCCCACGGCACGATCGAGGGCATCGGCTGTTCGGGCGGCTCCGTCGGCACCACCGCGACCGTCGTGGTCGACCCGGACGGTTGGGCCCCGCCCGCCACCCTGGAGAAGGACCTCTCCTTCCGCAGCAGTGGTGTCTACGTCGCCGGCGCGGTTGCCGTCCTGTGGGCCGCGCTCACCTTCGGCGCCGCCCACCGCTCCCTGCGGGGGCGCGGCGGCCGCAAGGGCGGCAAGTAGCAGCCGGGCCGGCGGTCCGAACCGCTCGAGGACGACGGCTGCGTCGCCGACCGGGCCGGGCGCAGCCGTCCGTCAGGTCCCGACCAGGCCGTCGAGCAGGGCGAGGGCGTCCTCAACCGAGCCCGCCGGGTCGGTGACGGGGTAGAGCACGCCGCGGACGGTGCGGGAGTCGTCGAGGACCAGGGTGAGCCGCTTGAGGCGGTCCACACCGGCGGCGCGGAAGGTGGGCAGCCGGAGGGTGGCGGCGAGTTCCAGCCCGGCGTCCGAGAGCAGCGGGAACGGGATCCGCGCGTGCTCGGCGAAGGCGGCCAGCTGGTCCGGCCGCTGGGTGCTGACGCCGTAGACGGCGGCGTCGCGGGCGGCGAACTCTCCCATCCGGTCCCGGTAGGTGCAGGATTCCAGCGTGCAGCCGGCCGCTCCGGGAATCCCGCTCCAGCCCGGCGGGTAGTCCGCACCGCCCGGCGCGTAGGCGCCCGGATAGCAGTACAGCACCGTCCAGGCGCGGTCCGCGGCCACCGGGTCGGCCGGCCCGCCGGAGGCGGCGGTGAGCTCCATTGCGGGCAGTCGGCGGCCGGTCAGTGCCATGACCCGGCGGGTCTCGGCGGAGTCGGCGGCGCTGGTGCCGGAGAGCGAGCCGTCGCCCAGGACGTAGCGTCCGCCCCAGTCCTGGAGGGCGACCAGCACCGGCAGCAGTCCGCGTCCGGCTCCGGTCAGGTGGTACTCGTAGCGCGGCGGGTGCGGGTGGTAGAGCCGCTTCTCCAGCACGCCGTCGGCGACGAGGGCCTTGAGCCGCTCGGTGAGCACCTTGCGGCTGATGCCGAGTGCGTTCTGCAGCGCGTCGAACTGGTGGGTGCCGCCGGCCACGTCCCTGATCAGGAGCAGGGTCCAGGTGTCCCCGACCACGCTCAGGGCCTGGGAGATCGCGCAGTCGGGGTCAGCCGCTTCGGTGTGCCGCATGATCAGTGATTATAGTGAGTTCCCAAACGGAACTCACTCGGTCCCGGACCGGGTGGCGACAAGGGGGTGGACGTGACGGCGGAACCGGTGGAGACGGTGGACGGCGCGGGCGTGCAGGCGCCGGCGGAAGCGGTCGACGCGGTGCGGCCCGGCGGGCGCCGGGACGGCGGGGCGGGGGCGTTCTGGCGCTACTGGACCGCCTCGACGGTCAGCCGGCTCGGGGACCAGGTGACGGCGGTGG
Source organism: Kitasatospora sp. NPDC001539 (assembly GCF_040298565.1). Lineage (NCBI taxonomy): Bacteria > Bacillati > Actinomycetota > Actinomycetes > Kitasatosporales > Streptomycetaceae > Kitasatospora > Kitasatospora sp. NPDC001539. Next base: position 60,006 of record NZ_JBEPAK010000001.1, read on the forward strand.
CGCTGCCCCTGATCGCGGTGGTCACCCTGCACGCGACGGCGCTGCAGGTCGGCTTGATCACGGGCGCGGCCTACGTGGCCTGGCTGCTGGTCGGGCTGCCCGCCGGGGTGCTGGTCCGCCGGCTGCCACTGCGCGGCACCCAGGTCGCGATGGACCTGCTCCGCGGCGTCGCCGTGGCCTCGGTGCCGCTGGCGGCGGCCCTCGGCGTGCTCGGGCTGCCGCAGCTCGTCGTGGTGGCACTGGTCGTCGGGTTCGCGAGCGTCGTCTTCGACGTGGGCAACTCCACCTTCCTGCCCACCGTCGTCCCGAAGGAGCAGCTGACCGCCCGCAACAGCCTGCTCTCCGGCAGCGTCGCGGCGACCGACCTGGCCGGCCCCTCGCTGGGCGGCGTGCTGGTCCAGCTGGTCGGCGGCGCGGCGTCGATGCTGCTGGACTCGGTCAGCTACCTGGCCTCGGCGGCGCTGCTGGGCAGTCTGCCGCGCACCGGGCAACCGGCCGCCGAACGGACGGACGGCGCCGGCATGCGGGAACAGATCCGGGAGGGCTGGCGGTTCGTCGTCCGGCATCCGGTGATCAAGCCCTGCGTCGCCGACGCCACCGCGGTGAACTTCGTCTGCGGCGCCCTGATGACGCTCACCCCGGTGTTCCTGGTCCGCACCCTGGACGCGCCGGCCGCCGCCGTCGGCGCCCTGCTGGCCACCGGAGGCCTCGGCAGCCTGCTCGGCGCCGCCGCCACACCCCGACTGGTGGCCCGGATCGGCACCGGTCGCGCGGTGTGGTGGGGCGCGGTGGTCGCCACCGCCTTCGCCCTGCTGCTTCCGCTGGCAGGGTCAGGCTGGGGGACGCTGGTCTTCGCCCTCGGCAACGCCGGGTTCTCCGCCGGCGTCGTGGTGACCAGCATCGTGACCCGCACCCACCGGCAGACCAGGACGCCGCCGGAGCTGCTGTCCCGGGTGATGGCCACCGTCCGCTTCGTCTCCTGGGGCGCGATCCCGGTCGGCGCCCTCGCCGCCGGCGCCGCGGCGGCGGCCTGGGGGCCGCGTACGGCGCTGCTGCTGTTCGCGGTGAGCAGCGTGGCCAGCCCCGCCGTCCTGCTGGCGAGCCCGATCCGGCGGATGCGCGACCTGGCCTGAGCCCGGCCGGCCCGGCCCCGCTCCTCCGTCGACCGGGCCGGGCGCCGAGCCGCCCGGAGGATCCGCGGGTACTTGGAATGGCTGGACAGCGAATTCGCATTGACGCAGCCGAGTAATACAAGACTACTTTGTTCACCCTCATTTTTCCCCGCCGGAAAAGCTTCACCGGATGATTCCGTGGGCATACCGTCTTCGACGGAGGCCGGGCCCGACGGCCCCATCCGAATACGTGGGGAGCACATGAAGAGAACGTTTCGAAAAATGTGCAGAACAATCGGATTCGCGGGAGCCGCTCTGCTGCTCTCCATGACGACGTCGGCCTCCGCGCACGCCGACACCGTGCGGCGCTTCGAGGGGTCCCACTGCAACGGCTGGTTCTTCCCCGCCTGCCTCAGCACCCAGGCCCGCCATGGCGAGGTCCGGTTCGGGAACGACAGCTACGAGGTCACGGCGGACGTCGAACTGCTCTACACGCAGGACGCCACCTACGGCTATCTCGAGCACTGGTCCCGTGAATACGGTGGTGGCCGAAGCGAAATCAGGCGCACCTCCTACATCCGCCCGGGAGAGGACGACCCCTCCGACGGAAAGTTCCGCCGGGTGTACGGGCTGGTATTCGGTACGGGCTATTTCAGCCCCACCCACGGAAAGAGCGTCGTGATCAGGTTCTGCGTCGCCGGCAATGCCGTCGGGGGCAAGTGCGGCGGGGAGATCGAGATCTTGGAGAACCCCCAGTAGCCCCACGGCACGGAACGCGCGGCGTACCGGGTCCTCTCCGGAGGTGCTCCGCAGGCGGGGGCTTGCGGCGCACCTCCGGAGACCCCCTGGGCAGGACTCCCCCCTACAGGCCACTCGGCCAGTTGTAGCTGCTCGGCACGGCCACGGAGGCGTTCTCCGCCGCCGTGCCGTACACCAGGGCGATCTCGTCGTGGGCGTGCAGCGTGATCGCCGCCGGATCGCCGGCCACCGGTTTGCCGTTCACGTACGCGGTCAGCGAGTGGGTGGCGTCGGTGCGCAGGCCGCCGAGGTGGTCGGCGGAGGCGGAGACCTGCCATTCGGTCAGGAACTGGCCCAGCGTGAAGTCGGCGTTCACCGGCGATTCGACGTGGATGACGCCGGTGGTGTCGTGGGTGTGCAGCGGACTGATCCGCTGGGCGTTCTCGTCGATGCCGATCAACGCGGGCACCGTCACGGCCTGTCCGTCGGCGTACACGTCGAGGTGCGCGTGGATGTGCAGGGCCGTGCCCTCGGCCCCGAGCATCGGTAGACCGGCCGCCTTGACGGCCGCCGCGACGTCGGCGGGCGCGTCCCAGGGCGGCGGGGTGGTCCGGCCCTCGGCGGTCGTGCGCGGGTGCGCCGGCACCCCGGAGGGCGGGGACGAGCTCTGGTTCGTCGCGATCACGACGGCGATCCCGCCGACCGCCACGAGTACGAGCAGGCCGATCAGCCCGCCCACCAGCCATCGCCGTCGCCGCTGGTGGCGGACCTCGGCCGCCCGGAGCGCGGCGGCGCGAGCCCTCCGTCGGGACGGCTCCGGGTTCTGCGCTGACATCGGTGCCGGCCTCCTCGGTCGAGGTAGCTGCTCTCTCAGCCTCGCAGAGTCGGTCCGGCTCGTCGCGTCGGGCCCGGCCCGGCCTGGAACCAGGCGGCCCCGACTCCCGGGCGGGAGTCGGGGCCGGAGCGCACTCGGCTCGGGTCAGTGCTGACCCGGGTAGCCTCCCGGCTGGCCCGGGTACGGCACGTTCGGGACCTGCGGCGGGTAGGGCTGCGCCTGCGGCGGCACCGGGGCGCCCGGCTGCGGCGGGTACGGCTGCCCCTGGGGAGCCGGGTAGCCCTGCGGCGCCGGGTAGCCCTGGGGTGCCGGGTACGGGTTGGCCGGCGGCTGGGGGTGCGGCTGGTGCTGCGGGTGCGGCTGGCCCTGCGGCGGGTACGGCGCCTGCGGCGCCGCGTACCCCTGCTGCTGCGGCAGCATCGGCTGCCCCGGCACCGGCTGGCCGGCCATCGGGTACGGCTGGCCCTGCGGCGTGTCGAACGGCTGCGAGGACGGGTCGATCGACCCGGGCGGGAAGGCCGCGCTCAGCTGGTCCATCTCGGCCCGCCAGATGCGGTGGATGTTCAGGCGCATCGGCTTGGCGTCACCCGGCATCTGGAGGTACATCGAGCTCCAGATGCTGGCGCGCTTGACCCGGCTGACCGGGAAGGCGGTGCGCGGGAACGCCGCGACGACGTCGCCGGGGCGGTTCGTCCAGCGGCTGGCCGCGTTGACCACCACGTGGGTGTTGGTGAGCGTCAGGAAGTAGTAGCGGCGGGTCAGGATGATGATCAGGCCGAGCAGCGGGATCTCGCCGAAGACACCGTTGAGCCACGGGCTGGGGCCGCTCTCCGCATGCACGCAGGCGATGAAGGTCTCCCCAGGAGGCGCCACCTGCGAGAGCTTCTCTATGACCTGGGCCTTCTGCTTGGCCCGGAGAATTGCCATGTGTTCGTCCCTCTTACCCCGTCTTGTCCGCCGACCGTTCGCGGCGGGAAATCGGCTGAGATTAGCAGGTGGTGATGAGGCTTCGAACAGCACCCTGGGCGGCCGAAGTTCCGCCCCGAGCGGTCGCCCCCGCCCAGGTCACCGACCCGCCGCCGCCTGGACTGCGGCCTCCTCCTGCCCGGGTCACGACCACGACAGAATCCGTTAAAAGGAGGGTCAAAAAATGGCGTGTCATCTTGCTGATAATGTGATCACCTGTGTATGCGCTGTGGCCCATTGCGCCGCAGGGGAGGGATTGGCCTGACCCGATCGATCAGGCCCTGTCACACAGGAGAAGCACCATCAACACCGTCATCCGCAAGGCCGCCAACGGCGCGCTGCCCGTAGCGGTCACCGCTTCCGTCCTCGCCGCGGGTCTGACCGCCTGCGGCACCGCCGAGCAGCTCTCGGCCGCCCAGAAGGTCACCAAGGCCTTCGACAAGGTGGGTGACGGCAAGTCGGCCGGCTTCACGCTCTCCGTGGAAGCCACCCCCGAGCAGGTCATCGCCTTCACCAAGGCCACCGGAGAGGCGGCCGACGAGACGAGCGCCCGCGCCCTGTCCGGGCTGTCCCTCTCCGTCGCCGTCGCGGCCGACAAGCCGCTCAAGGAGGTCGACGCCTTCAAGACCCCGAAGGCGGACGAGAAGAAGGACCTCACGCTCGACAAGTCGGTGCGGGTCTCCTACGTCCTCGCTGACCGCAAGGGCACTCCGCTCCTCGAGTACCGCCAGCTCGACGCCAAGGCGTACCTGCACGCCGACGTGAAGAGCGTCCTCAAGCTGACCGGCCAGGACCCGTCCGAGGTCGACACCGCCGCCCAGGACCTGCCCCCGGAGCTGAGCAGCGCCAAGGCCGTGCTGAACGGCAAGTGGGTCTCGTTCGACCTCCAGGAGCTGGCGGACGAGGCCAAGAAGACCGACGGCGGCAAGGGCGACAACCCCGCCGCCGTGCCCTCGGTCGACCCGGAGGCCGGCAACCAGCTCCTCAACTCCCTGAAGGACGTGTTCAACCGGACCGTCACCTTCGAGGACAAGGGCAAGAAGGACGGCACCGAGCACATCTGGATGAGCGCCCCCGCGCGCACCGCGGTGGACGAGCTGTACAAGGCGATCAAGCCCCTGGCCGGCAAGTTCCCGCAGCAGTTCAAGAACCTCCCGACCGAGGCCCCGAAGGACGTGCCGGACACCAAGGTCGGCGTGGACCTCTTCCTCAAGGACGGCGCGTTCTCCTCGGCCACCTTCGACCTGGCGCAGCTGGACCGCAAGGCCGGCCCCGGCGTCAACCTCCCCGTGAAGCTCGCCTTCAACCAGGCCGCGCCGAACGTCCAGGCCCCGGCCGACGCGGTGAAGATGACCGGCGAGGACCTGATGAAGACCTTCCTCACCCTCGCCGCCGGCGGCGCCGAGGACGGCACCGGACCGGACGACGTCCCGCCCGCCACCGAGGCCGCGCCGCTGACCGACGCCCAGCTCAAGGAGCTGGCCGGCCTCGGCGTGCCGGAGGCGCAGGCCCGTGCCTTCAACAAGCTCGGCATGAGCTTCGAGGACATCAAGTCCATCGCCCAGGAGAAGTGATCCTCCGACGCCGATGACCGTCCGGCCGCGGCCGCCCGCAGGGCCGCGGCCGGACCGGTCGGCAGGTCAGTCCGGCTTCTCCTGACGCCCCGTCATTCCTCGTCTCCCACGAGGAACGTGCAGCTCCACACGGCCGCGGCGCAGGTGGTTGCGGTGGCCGTCGGCGAACTCCAGCCGGAGGCTGCGGTCGGCCGGGGCGGCCACCACGACGGCGCTCTCGACCGTGCCGTAGGAGGAGTCGCGGTAGACCCACACCTGGTCCCCGACGTGGAACTCCGGCGTCTCGGAGACGATCACCGCACTCACCTTCCCTCGTGCCTCACCGATCAGTACGGTGCGCGGGCACCGGTCGACTCAGATGCCGGGCGAGGTCGCCGCGCGCGGGCCGCTCCCCGGGTGCCCACCCCCGGGAAGCGGCCCGCGAAGCGCCGGGTCAGGCGTGGGCGGCGGCGCACTCCGGGTGGCCCCAGCTGCCGCCCACCTTGGCGATCTTGTCCCCCTTGGCATACGGGCGGCTGCACGGGCAGGTGCCGGGGAAGCGGGCGTTCAGGGTGCGCGAGCCGCTGCGCCTCACGCTGCCGCCGGGACCGCCGGTACCGCCGGCGCTCCCCATGGCACCGGCGCCGGTCGTGGTGGCGGCCCGCGGGCTGCGCGCCCGGGGCGCCCGGGCGGCCGGGGCCGGGTCGGGCACCGGCAGGTCGACGGCGGTCCCGGCGGCGGCCTGCTGGGTGCGGGCGGCGTCACTGGCTGCCTTGTCGGCGATGGCGTTCAGCGGGTCCCCGTCCACCTGGTGGGCGGGGACGTACACGAAGACGACGTCCCTGCCCTCCAGGAGCTCGTCGATCCGCTGGATCAGCTCGCGGTTGGCGACCGGCTTGCCCGCGGCCGTCTTCCAGCCGTTGCGCTTCCAGCCCTTGAGCCACTTGGTCACCGAGTCACGGGTGTAGGTGCTGTCGAGCCTGACCTCCAGCGGCACGGCGGGATCGGTGGCGGCGAGCAGCTGCTGAAGTGCCGTCAGCTCACCGATGTTGTTGGTGCTGTGCCCGAGCGGCCCGGCCTCCCAGCGCTGGGGCCTCCCGGCGCCGTCCGCGACCACGTAGGCCCAGGCCGCCGGGCCCGGGTTGCCCTTCGCCGCTCCGTCACACGCTGCAATGACTCGTTCCACCATGCCCCGATCATGCCTGGTCAGGCGGTCGGTCGCCAAAGCCGCAGCCCGGGTCAGTACCAGCTGGTGAACGCGGCCACGCCCCGGCCGGTGCGGGCGGCGTGCCGCAGCACGCGCAGCGGGCCGTCGAGCAGGGCATCGGCGTCGTGGTCGGGAGCGTCACCGAGGCCGGTCATCCAGGCGTGGATCCGTTCGATCGCGTCCCGGCGCCGGGCACCGGTCAGGGTCAGGGCCTCCTCGGCCACGGGAAGGCAGGCGCGCAGCCCGGCGGAGTCGAGCAGGACGTCACCGAACCAGCCCGGCAGTCGCAGCGTCGCTTCCGGCCCCAGCGCGTAGGCCAGGGCCCAGAACGGGTTGGCCTTGCGGGCGGCTGCCGCGAACAGCCCCTCCTCGTCCTCGGGTGGGAACCGCTCCATCACGGCGTCGCGCAGGTCTTCGACCGGTTCGGCCCCGTCGCGGCAGCCGTCGAAGAACGCGCAGAGCCGCCGGGCGTCCTCCGTGGCGGTCCACTCCCCGTGGCCGTCCGTCGACCTGGCGAACAGGGACTCCCCCGCCCGCCCCCGCCACCAGTCCAGCTCCGCCGCACAGCCGGCCGGCGCCGACGGCGGCGGGAACGGCGACGCCGCCGCCCGATCCGCCGCCGAGGGCAGCAGGCCACGCAGCTCCTCGTCGGTCACCGTGCCGACGACCCACACGCCCGTGGCGCTCAACTCCGCCTCCCCTTGCCGGTCCGGCCCCCATCCTGCCCGCCCCCTCCGACAGCCGCCCCCGCCCGGACGGCGCGAACGCCGCGGGGCCTCACCGCAGCCGGGTCCCCGCCCGAGGGATCGCCGGCGCCTGTCCGGCGTACACCGGGAGCACCGCCGTGCCGGCCCTGGCCTCCAGCGTGCCCCGACTCGACGGGCGCCCAGGGGCCGACGGTCCCCGGCCTCAGGAGCCCGCGGCGGCGTCCTGGTCCTCGGCGAGCGGGAAGTCCGGCCAGGTGTCCATCAGCCTCGCCGAACCGGTCGACATGTAGAGGCCCGGGCCGCCTTGCGCGCCGCAGCCGTAGCCTCCGTGGACGACGCCGATCTGGTAGAAGACCTCACGACCGGGCACGGTGCGCAGCAGCGGGCCGCCGCTGTCGCCCTGGCAGGCGTCCCGGCCCTCGCGGCCGGCGCAGACCATGGTCGCCGGGTCGAACCCGCCCGCGATCGAGCACTCCTCGTGGGCGAGGAGCGGCACCTCCACCCGGTGCAGCCGGTCGGGCTTGTGGAAGAGCACGTCATCGGTCAGGCCCCAGCCGAGGACCGTGGCCGCCTGGCCGGGGCGCAGCCCCGCGTCGGTGCCCCTGGTGGGCAGCCGCACCGGTGTGATGCCGTACACCGCCTCCTCCAGTTGCACGGCCGCCACGTCGTAGTCGCCCCTCTCCGGGTCGTACAGGGGGTGGATCCTGACGTCCTCCACGTGCCGGAACTGGCCCTTTCCGGTGTCGGACAGCTGGGTACGGCCGACGACGACGTCGAACCCCTCGTGCTCCCAGCCCCAGACGCAGTGAGCGGCGGTCAGCACCCAGTCGGGGGCGATCAGGCTGCCGCCGCAGAACTGGTTCCGGTAGTCGTTGGCGGCGGGGTTCTGGAGGAGCAGCGCGGCCATGAACGGGTAGGCGTCGTCCGCGACTTCGCTGCCGCCGATGATCCGGGCGCGCGGTGCGGTCTCCGCCGCGAGCCGGGCGGGAGGCGGGTCGGTGGTGCCGGCTCCCAGGAGGGCGGCGACCACGGCCGCGGTGAGGCCGATCGTCATGGCGTGGCGCAGGCGGCCACGGGCGGCGCGGAAGAGCATGGGGATTCCCTGTCGCAGGCGCGGGTCGACGGCCGGGGCCGTCATCGGAGGGCGGCCACGGGCGGCGTCCGGGAGGTGCGCGGAGCCACTGGACCGTGGACGAACAGTATCGCCTCGGTCACTTTCCGCCACCACGGCGACATTCCGCGGGTCGCCGACCGGACTCGTCGGGCCGGCGCCGGCGGCCGTGCGGCCCCGACCGGCCCGGCGGTCCGCACCGCCATGCGGACCGAACCGGCCGCGGATCCGCCGTAATCGGGTTGCGGGCACGGCGGGGTAGCGGGAATCCTCCACGGATGGAGCTGGCAGAGCAGGAGATCCCGCTGGGTGAGGTGACGCTGCGCCGTTTCCGCGGCGAGGCGGACCTCCCCGAGTACTTCCGGGTCATCGAGGAGTCACTGGAGCACCTGCGGCCGTTCATGCCGTGGGTCGCGGAGCACAGCCTGGCCAGCACGACCGCCTTCCTGGCCGAGCGGCCAGGGCTGTGGGAGAGCGGCCGGGACTTCAGCTTCGCGATCCTGCTGGACGGCGCGATCGTCGGCGCCTGCGGTTTGTTCCGGCGTTCGGACACCGCGGAGAACGGTCGGGAGATCGGCTACTGGCTGCACCCCGGCGCCACCGGCCGCGGGATCGCCACCCGGGCCGCGCGGGCGCTGGCCGAGCAGGCCTTCCGCCTGCCGGGTGTGGACTTCATCGAGATCGTGCACGACCCGGCCAATCTGCCGAGCGCCGCCGTTCCGGCCCGGCTCGGCTTCTCCGAGCACCTGCGCCGTCCCGCCGAGGCGCTCGCCCCGGCCGAGACCGGCGAGGAACTGGTCTGGCGGTTGGAGCGCGCCCGATGGGCTGAGCTGGCCACCTGAGCCTCTGACAGCCCGAGGCCCCAACAGCCTGGCGGCTCGACGGGCTGACGGACCGGGCCGACGGGTGGTGGACCGCCGCACGGGCCCGGCGGTCCACTGCCGTGGGGTGCGTGCGGACCGCCGGGCGGCGCCGCCGGACGGGACGATCCGGTCGGACGCCGTGGGAACGGACGCGGCCGGAGACCTCATCTCCGCACGGAGCGCCCCATCTCGAACCCCGCGTGCCGGCCGCGGTCCCTCTGCCGCGGCGTCGCGCGTCCGTTCCCGTGCCCAGGAGACCGTCCGGCACCCCGGGCGATAACACTTTCTTCCGCCGCCTTCCGACCGATCGATCGGCAGCCCCCGGTGATCCGGGACGCCCACGAAGCGCCGGGCGCGGCAACCGGGTGAGCGGGCGAGGCCGCAGTCTCCGAACGGCGGATCGGCGGGTTCGGCCGACGGCGAGCGGGTCCGCCGACACCAGGTCAGAAAGCTTGTACCGGAACTTCCGCTTCCTCATACTTCCGGACAGCGCCTGTCAGGGGCAGATCATCCTCCGTGCTTCCGGACAGCACCGGCAGGTGTCCGCCCGTCTCCTGACCGCGCCTCACGGCCCCCGACCCCCGGGGCCTCCCACTCCCAGGAGGAGATCGGTGAGGACTTTGCGCAGGACCCCCAGCACCGGCACCACACGCCGCACCCGCCTGCTCGCCGTGGCCCTCGGCCTGCTGACCGCCACCGCGGTCGCAGTGCCGGGCGCCGCGGCCGCGCCCGTCGACACCACCACCCCCGTCCACACGACCACCCCCGCGGACACCACCACCCCCCTGAACACCGCCGCCCCCGAACAGCTCGCGGCCGTCAGCGACGCCGTCATGAACGCCGCGGTGGACGGAACGGCCTGGTACGTCGACCAGGCGGCCGGCCGCGTCGTGGTGACCGCCGACAGCACCGTGTCCCCCGAAGGACTCGCCAGGATCATGCGCGCCGCCGGCCCGGCGGCCGCCACCCTGACCATCCACCGGGTCGCCGGGGCGTTCACCCCGCTGCTCGCCGCGGGCGACGCCATCTACGGCGGCCAGTACCGCTGTTCGCTCGGCTTCAACGTGGTGAGCGGCAGCACCCACTACTTCCTGACCGCCGGGCACTGCGGGAACGTCGCCAGCAGCTGGTACACCGACCGCGCCCACAGCACGCCGATCGGCCCCACCGTCAGCTCCACCTTCCCCGGCCACGACTACGCGCTGGTCCGGTACGACAACCTCGCGCTGAGCAACCCCGGCGGCTTCACCTCCGCCCCGAACGCCTACGTCGGCGAGCACGTCACGCGCACCGGCTCGACCAGCGGGACCCACACCGGCACCGTCACCGCGCTCAACGTCACCGTGCGCTACTCCGGCGGCGGCACCGTCACCGGCCTGATCCAGACCAACGTCTGCGCCGAGCCCGGCGACTCGGGCGGCCCGCTGTACGAGGGCTCCAAGGCGCTCGGCCTCACCTCGGGCGGCAGCGGCGACTGCACCGTCGGCGGGACGACCTTCTTCCAGCCGGTCAACGCGGCGCTCGCCAACTACCACGTGAACGTGTACTGATCCGCGAGCCCGAGCCGTCCGGCCCGCCGCACGGTGCGGCAGCCGGGACGGCTCGGGCTCCGGCCTGCCGGGCCCGCTTCCCGTCAGCCCGCGTACACGTCCTCGACGTAGCGGCCGGACTCGACCAGCCCCTGCAGCCAGTCCTGGGCCCGCTGCTCGTCCGCCCCCGGCGTGCGCTCCCGGTACAGCGTCCGGAAGGCCTCCCGCACGCCCGGCGCCATCCGGGCGCCGTCACCGCACACGTACACCCGCGCGCCGGCTTCCAGGAGTCCCCAGACCTCCGCCGCCTCGACGGCGATGCGGTCCTGGACGAAGCGCCGCCCCTGCACCGGCCGCTCGCTGAACGCCGGCCGCATCGAGACCGCACCGGCCCGTTCGGCCGCCTCCAGTTCGGCCCGGTGCAGGTAGTCCGCCTCCGGGTCGTCGCAGCCGAAGTACAGCAGCGCCGGGGCCAGCTCCGCCCCTCCCCCGGCTAGCGCGCACCGGTCCGCGACCGCGCCGCGGAAGGGGGCCAGGCCGGTGCCGGCCGCGATCATGATCACCGGGGTGTCGTGGCCGATCCGGAACACCTCCCGGCACGGCTGCACCCGCGCCCGTACGGTGTCGCCGACGGCCAGCCGGGCGAGGTAGCCGGAGCCGGTCCCGCGGAAGGTTCCCCGTCCGGACCGGGCCGGGGCGCTGAGCACCGAGACCATCAGGTCGACCCGGCCGGCGTCGGCGGCGGGCGAGGAGGAGATCGAGTAGTGCCGCGGCCGCATCGGCGGCAGCAGGTCCAGCAGGACCGGCCAGCTCAACCGCCCGCGCAGCGCCGGGTGGTCCTCGATCAGGTCGAGCAGCGTCCGCGGGTCGTCCGCCGGCAGCGCCCGCAGCGCGGCCTGCTCGGGCGGGCAGGGGTTGAGTCCGGCCAGCACGGTGCGCTGCGCGGCGCTCGGGCGGTCCTGCAACTCCACGTGGTGGGTCAGCAGTTCGCGGACCGTCAGCGGACGGTCCAGGGCCAGGCCGGAGCGCCGGTGGGCCACCACGGAGAGCACGGTGCCGAGGTCGACGCCGAACAGGTCGGCGGCCCGCCGGACCAGGTCGGGGTCGTTGGCCGGGAGCACGGTGAGGTGGTCGGCGGTCCGGTACTCCACGCCCTCCGGCAGCGCCAGCCGGACCAGCCGCTTCACCCGGTGGTACGCCGGGTCGGTCAGGGTCTCGACGGCGGTGACGGTCAGCTCGACCATGCCGTGCCGGGCGGCCAGCGCGTCCAGCGGGCCGCCGACCAGCTCGGTGACGGTGTACCCGGCCTCCTCCTGGCGGGGGGCGGCCGGGGCGTCGGCGTCCCCGTAGCGCTCCAGCAGGGCGGTGCCCAGGGCCTCGGTGAACTCCCCGACCGTGCCGGACAGGTCGCCGGAGGCGTCCGCCTCCGCGCGGGCGAGCAGCCGGGTCCCGCCGAGGGCGGCGAGCCGGTCGTCGATGAGGGCGGGGACGCGCTGGTAGGTGGCGGCGTAGGTGCGGTCGCCGATGCCGAGCACCGCGTACTCGACCCCGACCGCGCTCCCGTCCTCCTGCAGCCGGCGGACGAAGGCGGCGGCGTCGTCGGTCGGCTGCCCGTTGTACGAGGCGGCGGTGATCACCACCGGCCGGTCGGTGGGCAGCCCGTCCGCGTAGGCGTCCAGCGGGGCGATCTCGGTGGCGCAGCCGAGTTCGGCGGCCGCCTCCGCGAGGTGGCGGGAGAACTCGCGGCAGGCACCGTAGTTGGAGCCGTGCAGGAGCAGCAGGCCGGTGCCCTGTCGGACCCGGCCGGGCAGTTCGGAGCGTTCGGCGGCGCCGGCCGCGCCGCGGACGGGCTGCGCCGTCGGGGCGGGGGTGCGCGGGGCGAGGGCGAGGGTGAAGCCGTCGGGCTTGATGGTGAGGGTCTGCTTGAGGGTCAGCCGGTAGTCGGCGTGGTCGATCAGCCGGTAGCGGTGGACCAGCATGGCCAGCAGCATGGTGGCCTCGTGCAGCGCGAACTGCCTTCCGATGCACGCGCGTTCGCCGGTCCCGAAGGGCTTGAAGGCGTGCGGCGAGCGGGCCGCCTCGCGCTCCGGGTCGAACCGGGACGGATCGAACAGCTCCGGGTTGTCGCCCCAGGCCGGGTCGCGGTGGAGCATCGGCGTGACCACGAAGACGGGCTGGCCCGGCCGGACCGGGATCCGCCCGCCGAGCAGCGTCTCCTCGCGCGCCTCCCGGCTGAACGCGGGAGCGGTCGGCCACAGCCGCAGCGCCTCGTTGAGCACCTGGCGGGTGCGGCGCAGTCGCCCGACGTCCTCGTACGTGGGCTCCGGGTCGGGCCGGTCGCCCCAGAGCGCGTCCACCTCCCGCTGGACGCGCCGGAGTTCGGAGGGGTGCTTGGACAGGTAGTACAGCGCGAAGGACAGCGCGCCCGAGGTGGTCTCGTGACCGGCGATCAGGAAGGTGATCACCTGGTTGCGGATGTTCTCGATGTCGAGCCGGGTGCCGTCCACGGGGTGCACCGCGTCCAGCATCAGGCCGAGCAGGTCCTCGGCCGGCCCCTGTCCGCCGCCGGCGGCCCGGGCGGTGATGACCTCGTCCACCACCCCGGCCAGGTAGTCGGCGTCGGCCCGGAACGCGGCGTCGCGCTCGCTGTGGTCGAGCTCCGGGTCGCGGGTGAGCCTGGTCATCGCCCATTCCAGGCAGCGCACCATCGCCTCGACGAAGGGGTGCAGGTCGTCCCGCTCGAAGGAGCCGAAGTCGAAGCCGAACCCGGCGAGCCCGATGGTGTCCAGGGTCATCCGGGTCATGGAGTCGGGCACGTCCACCGTCAGCCCGGCGGCCGCGCGGCGGTCCCAGGATTCGATCAGCCGGCGGGCCACCCGCAGCATCACCGGGTGGTAGGTGCGCATCGAGCCGAGCGCGAAGGCGGGCATCAGGATGTCGTGCGCCCGGGCCCAGTTGGGCTCCTCGTTGTAGGCGGTGAACAGGCCGTCGCCGGTGAACTCGCGGACGTTCTCCAGCGCCGGGCCGACGGCCTTGCGGAACCGCTCCTCGTCGGCCAGTTCCTCCACCAGGTCCAGGCTGCCGACGACCAGGGTGTCGCGCCCGTGCAGCCGCTGGACGTAGGCCGGTCCGTGCTCTCTGACCAGTTCCATGGTCCGCAGCACGGGCGCGGAGACCGGCGGGAGTGCGGAGATGTCCACCAGGGGCACGGTCCCGGCCGGCGCCGGCGGCACGGTCGGTGGAGCCGGCACGGCCTCGGTCATGGTGTCGGTCATCGCTTGGTCCCTCCCTGGGAAAGTTCTCGACTCCTCCACTCTGCGCCCCCGGGAGGTGCGCACGGCAGCGATCACTACATGATTGTGTAGTGCCTGCGGCATCCGGAGACTTGCCCACGACCCGTCAGATCTGATGCGGGCGGGTGCCGCGGGAGGAGTGCGGAGCATGCGACCGACCGACGGCTGCGGTCCGGCGGCCGGCACCCGGCTCGACGCCGCGGTGATCTGGCGCAACCGGGCGCTGCGCCTGCTGGACCACGTGCCGCTGCCGATAGCCGTGGTGGAGTTCGGCGGCCGGATCCTGATCGTCAACCGCGCGATGGCGGCCGAGTTCGGCGTCCTGCCGGGGCAGTTGCGCGACCGCCGGATCCTGGAGTACTTCAGCCTGCGGGACAGCACCACCTTGCAGGCGCTCGCCGACGCCGTCCGCCTGCACCGCCGCTCGCAGTACCCGGCCCGGGTGTCCTGGACTCCCGTGGACGGCGGCGAGCGCCACGGCGAGATGACCGTCGACCTGGTCGCCGACACCCCGGAGCAGACCCCGAACCTGCTGCTGTCGCTGCGCGCCCTGGACGAGCCGCCCGCCCGGCCCGCGGCGCAGACGGCCGGCCCGGGCGCCGGCGCCAGCCCGATCGAGGCCCGCATCCTCGCCGCGGCCGCTCGGGGCGCGACCACCGCCCGGATCGCCAAGGAGATCGGGCTCACCGCGGACGGCGTCAACTACCACCTCGCCCGGCTCGCCCGCCGCTGGCAGCTGCCCAACCGCACCGCTCTGGTCGCTCGCGCCTACGCCCTCGGTGTCCTCGTGCCCGGCGCCTGGCCCCCGGAGGTGGCCGGGCCGGGGTGACTGGGCGACGCTCCCGCCGATGCCGCGTCGGAGGGCGCGGGGCGTTCCGCCCGTCACCCCGGAGAACCGCCCCGGCAGCCCGCAGCGCCACCCGGCAGCCCGGCACCACCCGGCAGCCCGGAAAGCCGCCCTGGCAGTCCGCGAACGGCGGCACAGGACTCGCCGCCGTCCTCGGGGCGTGCTGCCGTAGGACACATGATCACTTCATCGCCGGCCCGGCTGGCCGCCCCCCTCACCGCCGTCCTCCTCGTCCTCGGCGCCTCCGCCCCGGCCTGGGCGCTCCGGCACGACGTCACCGCCGAGCAGTGCCAGGAGGCCGGCGGCACCGTGCAGGGTGGCGGCTACTGCGTGGGCGCGGTCGGTGAGGACCAGTGGGGAGCGGACATCGACGGGCAGGGCATCGCGTAGCGGCCGCCCGGCGCGTGCGCCGCTCCCCTCCGCGGGACACGGCCTCGGAGCCGTTCCATTACCCGGGCTAATCGAAGCTTGAGGTGAACGATCTTGTTGCGCCCGGTCGGCGCTGATGAGCTGACTGCATGAACAGTTCCGACATGGTCGACCGGACGGCGACCGGGATCGCGTACCGCCGGGCACCGGTGATCGCTGTAGCGCTGACCACGTTCACGGTCGTCTCCTCCGAGATGATGCCGGTGGGCCTGCTGACCCCGATGGCGAAGACGTTCTCCGTCTCGGACGGGGTCACCGGCCTCTCCCTCTCGGTCACCGGGATCGTCGCAGCCGTCGTCTCCCCCTTCGTCCCCGCGCTCATCGGCCTCCGCGACCGCAAGTGGGTGCTCGTTGCGTTCATGGGCCTGCTGTCCCTGGGGAACGCCCTGACCGCGTTCGCACCGAGCTTCCCGGTGCTGGCCGCCGCCCGGATCCTCCTCGGAGTCTCGATGGGCGTCGTATGGGGACTCGCCGCGGGACTGGGCCCGAGACTCGCCGACGGTCCCCGCGTCGCCCTCGCCACCACACTCATCTTCTCCGGAGTCTCGATCGCCTCGGTCCTCGGTGTTCCGCTGGGGACGTACCTCGCGGCGCACCTGGGTTGGCGTGCCGCCTTCTGGGCGCTCGGGCTCCTCGGCACGGCCGCCGCGGCCGCCCTCGCCGTCGCGCTCCCGGCGCTCCCCGTGCGCCGGCGGAGCAGCGCGGACGGAATCGTCGAC
This sequence comes from Kitasatospora sp. NPDC001539, assembly GCF_040298565.1. Classification (NCBI taxonomy): domain Bacteria; kingdom Bacillati; phylum Actinomycetota; class Actinomycetes; order Kitasatosporales; family Streptomycetaceae; genus Kitasatospora; species Kitasatospora sp. NPDC001539. The sequence goes on from NZ_JBEPAK010000001.1 coordinate 75,915, forward strand.
GCCCTGCGCAACCGCGGTGTCGCCATCGGGTTGGCGATCACGGCGCTCGTGGTGCTCGGCCACTTCACCGGCTACACGTACGTCCGCCCGGTGCTCGAGCTCGACGCCGGCATGAGCGCGGGCGCGGTCGCGGTCGCACTGCTGGCCTACGGCCTGGCAGGAGTCGCGGGGAACTTCACCATCGGCCCGCTGGCCGGGCGGCGCACCGGAGCAGCCGTGTCCGTGGCACTGGCCGGCATAGCGCTGGCCACCGTGCTGCTGCCGTTCGCCGCGGTGAGCACCCGCACGGTCCTGCTCGCGCTCGTCCTCTGGGGCTTCTCCTACGGCGGCGTCTCGGTGTCGACGCAGAGCTGGGTCCGCAAGGCCGCTCCGGAACGCGTCGAGGCGTCGGCCGCGCTGTGGGCCGGTGTGTTCAACGCAAGCATCGCCGTGGGCGCCCTCGCCGGTGGGCTCGTCATCGACGGCGCAGGGAGCCGTGCCGTCCTGTTCTCCGCGTCGCTGGTCACGCTGATCGCACTGGTCATCGCGCTCGGTTCACGTCCGCGACCGGCGGCTGCGCGCTCCCGGCGCGAGGAGCGGGAGGCCCCGGCCTGCTCGGGCTGAGGCCACCTCCAACCGCCCGAAGCCCGAGCGGCCCAGGCCCCGGCCTGGGCCGCTCGCGGCAGACCGGCGCGCCCGTCGGGACGCGCCGACGCGAGCGGCTGCCGGTCTCGGTGGCGACGTCTCAGCCGGTGTTCCGCACCAGGAGTTCGGCGAACCGGCCGGTCAGGCCGTGCGGCTTCCGCTCGTTCTCCAGGAGGAGCAGGCTCGTCGGCTCCAGGTCGGGAACCGGCAGGTGGCGGATGTCCGGGCGCCGGACGTACCGGGTGCTCGCCTCGCACAGCAACAGGCCCAGCCGCGTACTCGCCACGGTCGTGAGCGCCTCCTGGATCGTCCCGGCGCCCGCCGAGTAGGTCAACTCGTGCCCACCGGGCGTCCTCCTCGGCGCGTTCACCTGGCGCCAGTAGTCGGGTGCCGGCCCGAGCGGCTCGATCAACCCCAGACGGGACAGCTCACCGGCGGAGACAGCCGTCCCGCGTGCCAGGCGGTGCGTGCTGGACACGGCCACGCACATCGGCTGCCGCGAGAACTCCAGCACGACGCGAGCGCCCTTCTCGTGACAGGGAGCAAGGACGATGGCCGCGTCGACCTCCCCCCGGAGCAGCTGTGTGAACGGGTCCCCCCAGGGGAGCTCCACGAGGTGCGCAGCGTGCTCGGGAAGGCCCGCTATCGCCTTGGCGACCGGCTCGTGGACGACGCCCTGGAAGCCGATCCGCAGGGGCCGGTCCGCCGCCACCGCGCTGGCACGGGCAGCGTCGAAGCCCTCGCGGAGCCGGCGGAAGGCGGGCACCACCTGGTCCGCCAGCATCCGTCCCAGAGCGGTCAGTTCGACACGGCGGCTGGTGCGCTCGAAGACCGGGGCGCCCACCCGGCTCTCCAGGCGCTTGATCATCTGTGAGACGCGCCCCTGGGAGACGCCGAGCACGTCGGCCGTGCGCCCGAAGTGGAGGTGGTGGACCAGCACCGAGAAGCACTCGAGCTCCCGGAGCGGCAGCTCCGGCAACTCCGACAGCCCTGGCAGCCCCGGCAGCCCCGGCCCTGGGTCGATGCGCTCCATCTGCACGGTCTCCGTCAACGCCTCACCGATCGGGAACGGTGGGGCCGGCCCCGGCGGCCGGTCCTGTCCCCATGATGCGGTGTGGCAACGATCAAGGACAACGGCCCCGGCTCGCCCCGGGGCGCGGGCGCGCAGCAACCCCGGGCGCGGACGCACCGCGGCCCGGCCCCACCCCTGATCGGAGTAGGCCGGACCTGAAGGGTCCTCAGGGGCGGCGCGGGCCCGTCACCGCCCCAGGATCGCCGGATCCCGGGCGAGTTCGGCGAGCAGGGCGTCGAGCTTGGCCCGGTCGACCGAGGGCATCACGAAGACGTGGACGTAGCTGCGCCGGGTGGTCTCGTCGCCCGGGACCATCAGCACGTCCTGCGAGGACAGCGACCACTTGGCCACCAGCTCGGGGCTCGGCTTGCGGAAGCGCACCGTCACGGCCCCCGGGGTGCGGGCGGGCCACAGCTCGACGCCGAGTTCCTGCTCCATGGCGGCCAGCCGGCGCTCCAGGTAGGCGGCGAGTTCCTGGGCCTCGCGGATCCGCTCCACCTGGTCGCGGTAGGAGTGGCGGGACAGGTGGTCCCAGATGACCAGCGGCGAGAAGCCGTTGCGGGATCCGGCGAAGGTGGTGTCCGGTGCGCCGATGTAGTCCGGCTGGGACGGCGGCGAGATCTGGTACTTCACCTTCGTCATGTAGATGCCGCACGGCCACGGCGCACCGGCCCACTTGTGGCCGCTCATCGCGATCGAGGAGACCATGTCAACCTCGCCGTGCCGCTCGGTGGGCAGCCGCAGCCCGAAGTCGAACTCCGGCAGGTCCACCTCCGGCGTCCAGCCGTACTCCTCCGGCTCCTCGGCGGCCAGCCGCAGGAACGGCGCGTAGCCCGCGCCGAGCGCGCCGTCCACGTGGATCCAGAAGCCGCGGCGCAGGTCGACCAGCGGCTCGCCGGTGCGCGGGTCGGTGCCGTAGACGACCTCGCGCCGGACCAGACCGTGCCGCTCGAAGATCGGCAGCAGGCGCTCGCAGACCGCGCGGACGTCGTCGTGGGCGCCCTTGAAGGTGCTGCCGAGGTTGAGGTTGACGAAGATCGGGTGGCCCTTGGCGGCGAAGAACTCGACCAGTACGGCGAGGGCGTCGACGTCTATCTCGCCCGGGCCGTCCCAGGACAGCCCGGAGGGGCCGGGGCGGGACGGGACCTCGGTGGGCCAGGTGCGCAGGCCGGTCACCGGGTCGACCAGCGGGCACTCGTCGGCGTACTTCTCCAGTCCGACGGCGTGGAAGGTCTCCACGCCCAGGACCCGGACGGCCTTGGCGAAGGAGTAGTGGGTGTCCTCGGAGTAGAAGGCCACCGGGTGGTGGGCGTTCGGGTTCTGCCGGTCGGGCGCGGCCTTGACGTAGCGCAGCGCGTCGAAGGGGGCGGTCGGCGGCTGGATGAGCGCCTTGCCGCCGAGGTAGTCCCGGGCGTTCCAGAGGGCGTACATGTTGCCCTCGGTCGAGCCCATGGACAGCATGTAGCCCCAGTAGGACTCCGGGTCCGCCGGGTCGTGCGGGCGTTCCGCGTGCCAGAGCTTCGCGTAGTAGTCGAGGACGGCCCGCTCGACGACCTTGGTGTTGGGCTTGTAGCCGCCGCTCTGGAACGGGTCGCCGAGGTTGTTGATGTTGTTCGGCATGAACCGGGCCAGGTCCAGCGCGGTGCCCTGCATGTCCTGGGTGGCCTGGTAGCCGACCAGGTGGTTTCGCTTGCGGGTCAGGTACTCGTCGACGGCGTCGAGTGCGCGCAGCCGCTGCCCGTCGTCCAGGCCGTCGGCGGGGAGCGCGAAGTCCCGGCCGTCCAGCTCCGGGCCCGGGTCGACCGCGGACGGGGCCGCGGACGGCGCTGCGGACGGGGCTGCGGACGGCACGAGGGCGGCGGACGCGGTCGGGCTCATGGACGGGGCGCTCCGGGGGGTCGCTGCGGACGGGGACGGACGTTCGTCACCCGCGGCAAGGATGGAACTTTCGTCGCCGACCGGGAAGGCCGTCCGAAGAACATTCGGTCCGGGGCCGATCAGGTTTGCGAATCTGCGGGCCGGGCTGGGATCCTGGCAGTCATGCCGAACAATCCGCAGGCCCGGCGCGCGCCCGTCGACGAGGTGGACCGGGCGATCGTCCGCGTCCTGGCCGACAACGCCCGCCTGCCGAACAACGCCCTGGCCGCGGCCGTCGGCATCGCCCCCTCCACCTGCCTGGCCCGCGTCCGCGCGCTCCAGGAGCGCGGCATCATCCGCGGCTTCCGCGCCGAACTCGACCCGGCCGCGATCGGGCTGCCGCTCCAGGCGATGATCTCGGTACGGCTGCGCGCCCACACCCGGGAGCAGAACGAGAGCTTCCGCAGCACCGCACCCGACCTGCCCGGGGTGCTGGCGGTGTTCCACATGGCCGGCTCGGACGACTACCTGCTCCACGTGGGCGTGGCGGGCCCCGAGGCCCTGCGCGACTTCGTGGTGGACCACCTCACCACCCACCCGGCGGTCGCCCAGACCCGGACCAACCTGATCTTCGAGCAGATACCGGGCCGCCGCTACCTCGCGCCCGGGCGCTGACCGCGCGGCCTGGCGCGGCTCAGGCCCCGGGAGCTCCGACGCCGTCGAGCAGCGCCCGGACGGTCGCGCCCGCGAACTCCGCCAGGCCGGCGGGGCGCAGGGCCTCGGCGGGAGCCTCCCCGGCGTAGAAGACCTCCAGGAAGGCGCGGTGGAAGCAGGCGCCGACCAGCAGCACCGCGGCCGCGTCCGGGTCGATGCCGGCGGCGACGCGGCCCAGCCGCTGTTCGGCCCGCAGGTAGTCGGCCAGGTGCGAACTCACCTGGTGCGGACCGGCGTCGTCGAGCTTGCGGCGGTGGGCGGCGAGCAGTTCGGGGCTGGCGAGCAGGCCTCCGGCCATCGGGAAGGACTGCCGGTAGAACGGCACGGCGACCTCGACCACCGCCTCCAGGTGCTCCCGCACCGCGCCCTCCCCGGCGCGCGCGGGCAGTTCGGCGACGGCGTCGGCCAGGCGCGGGGCGCGTTCGCGCAGCACCCGGACGAAGATCTCCTCCTTGTCCCGGAAGTGCTTGTACAGGGCGGCCTCCGAGCAGCCGGCCTCCCGGGCGATCTCCTTCGTGGTGGCCCGTACCAGCCCCACCGTGCCGATCAGCCGGGCTGCGGCGTCCAGCACCCGAGCCCTGGTCAGTGCGCCACCGGTCAGCGGCCGGTGCCCCGCGCTGCGGTCTTCCCCCGCGCCCTCGCCGGTGCCTTCGCGCTTGCCCTCGGTCGTCATGGGCGCCAGCTTACCTTGACAGGTGGGTGAGCACTCACTCACCATCGGAAGAAGAAGGAAGTGAGCACTCACCCACCCCCGGGAGGGGTCATGGAACTCGCCGTTCTGGGCGCCACCGGCGGCATCGGCCGCCACCTGGTCGCCCACGCCCTCGCCGACGGGCACCGGGTCACGGCCGCCGTCCGGGACCCGGCCCGGCTGCCCGTCCGGCACGACCGGCTGACCGTGGTCAGGGCGGACGCCCTCGACCCCGCCTCGCTGGAGCCGGTGATCGACGGCGCCGACGCCGTCCTCTCCGGCATCGGCCAGGCCGGCCGGACCGACCCGCTCAAGCCGGCCTCGACCTCCGCCCGCGCGGCGGCCGCCGCCATGACGGCCGTCGGGGTGCGCCGGATCCTCGTGGTCAGCGCCGCGCCGCTGAACCGGGCCGGCACCGGGCAGCCCTTCCTCGCGGCCAAGGTGTTCGGCCCCCTGCTCTGGGCGGCACTCCGGGACGTGTACACCGACCTGGCGGCGATGGAGGGCGTCCTGGCCGAGAGCGACCTGGACTGGACGGCCGTCCGGCCGCCGCGACTGACCGACCGCCCGGGGAGCGGGCGCTACCGGCACGCCGTCGAGACCGGACCGGCCGGGGTCACCGTCCCCCGCGCCGATGTCGCACGGGCCATGCTGGACCTGGTCACGGACCGGGCGAGCTTCCGGCACGCGGTCGGCGTCAGCTCCTGACCCTGCGCCATTTGCTGATCAGACGTCAGAAACCGGGCCGCGCACGGCGGAAAGCGGAGCCACGATTCCTCCACGATTGTGTCCGACGAGTGGAGTCGATCGGTCCGGACCCCTTGCCAGGCCCACCGTTCCTCCCTACCTTCATGGTCCAGGAACCCCGGCCCCATCGGGCCGGTCGGTTCGCGACGGCCGCGATCCGCGGCGTCGCCATCGCCCGAGGCACGACCAGACCTGGAGGCGTCACATGCCCGTACCCATGATCGACGAGATCCGCGACGCAGGCCCGCTGGTGGTCGACGACGAGGCCATCGCCTTCGAGGACGACGACCGCGGCGGCCACGAGGCCACGGCGTGTCTGGCGGACCCGTGGGTCACCGCCACCACCCGCTTCGCCTGCGACTTCAACTCCTGACGTGACCGGTTCCATCGCCGGCCGCAGCGGAGGGTCCGACGACACCTGGTCGTTCCTGAACGACCCGCGGATGCCGGCGATGGAACACGGCTGGAAGCTGCACGTCTCCGCCCGCCCCGGCGAGCTGGAGGCCGTGGTCGCCCTCGTCCTGCCGGTGCTGGCACGCCACGTCTGCCACGCCAAGTGGGCCGGCGACCCGGAGATCCTCCGGGAGCTCAACTCCGGGGCCAAGAGCGCCGGTTCCGTCGGAAAGGCGATCACCGTCTACCCGGCGCCCGGCACCGTCGTGGCGCTCGCGGACGAACTCGTCGCCGTGCTGCGCGGGCGGGAGGGTCCGCCGGTGGTCAGCGACCGCCGGGTCGATCCCCACGCCCCCGTCTACTACCGCTACGGCCCCTTCACCGGCGACTACCGGACCGGCCGGAGCGGGCGGCTCGAATCGGTGATGACGGGCCCGGACGGACAGCTCTTCGACGGTCTCGCCGGCGCCTCCTACCGCCGACCGCCCTGGGCCGAGGACCCCTTCGAGCACCGGGCCCGCCCGCGCACCGGCGCCGGACTCGGCGGCGGACGCTACCTGGTCACCGGCGGCATCGCGCGCAAGCCGCAGGGCAACGTCTACCGGGCGCTCGACCGGGCCACCCGGGCACCGGTCGTCGTCAAACAGGCCCGGGCCTTCGTGGCCGAGGACGAGTCCGGAGCGGACACCCGCGACCGGCTGCGCAACGAGCGGAGGATCCTCCGCGCCCTCGACGGCGTCACGGGCGTGCCCCGCGCACTCGACTACTTCCGCCACCGCACCGACGAGTACCTGGTGATGACCGACTGCGGCGCACGCGACCTGCGGCGCACCGTCCAGCAGGACGGCCCGTACCGGGACGACGCGCTCCAGGATCTCGCCGCGCGGCTGCTGCGCGTCCTGGACGACGTCCACCGCCGGGGCGTGGTGGTCCGTGACCTGAAGCCCGACAACGTCGTGCTGGACAGCTCGCTCCGCTGCCGGCTGGTCGACTTCGGCATCAGCGCACTGGACGGAGCCGCCCCGGACGGCTCGACCCCCGGCTACAGCGGTCCGGTCCGGCGCGGTGCCGGGGCGGCCGAGGCCGCCGACGACTACTACGCCCTGGGCGCGACCCTCTGCTTCGCCGCCACTGGCCTGGACCCGGTGCTCGTCGACACCGATCCCGCCGTCAACCGGGACCGCACCCTGCTGGGCCTCGGCTGGGCACTGCCCGGTCCGGAACACCGCGCATTCCGTGCACTGGTCGGCGACCTGATGAGCTTCGACCCGGAGGTGCGAGCCGCCGGCGCCGAGCGCCTCCGCACCGGAACGCACGCGCCCGGCACCGGCCACTCCGCCGGCAGCGCCCCCTGCTCCGGCAGCGGACCGGCGCCAGGCCGGCGGTTCCGCCTCGACGACGGCCTGCTCACGGAGATCATCGACCACACGACCGCGTTCTGCGTGGCCGAGGCCCACCGGATCACCGACCCCACGGCCGCCGCACGCGCCGCCGTGCCCACCCCGATCGACGTCTACGGCGGCAGCTCGGGCCTCGGCCTCGAACTCCTCCACCACCGGCACCGGCCCGGGGTGCGCGACGCCGTCGAGGCGCTGGCGCACTGGACGGCCGGCCAGTCCCGGAACCTCTCCCCCGGCTTCTACTCGGGCCGTACCGGCGTCGAACTCTTCCTCGCCGGAGCGCACCTCGACCCGGTCGGCGCGCCGGCGGACACCGACGCGACGAGCCCGTCCGCCCTGCCCGTCTCCGGGCCCGGCGGCGGACCACCCGAAGCGGACCTGATCGAGGGCGTCGCCGGAATCGGCGTCGGCCGCCTGCTGCTCGCCCGGCACGCCGCCGCGGGCGACGCCCGCACACCGGGCGGCCACGCCGAGCGGCACCTCGCCGTGGCCGCCGCATGCGCCCGGATGCTGGCCGCGGGCACCGCCCGGTTGACACCGTCCCGCACCGATCCGGCCGGCCGCGCCGCCCTGGCCGAGGGGCTGGCGCACGGCGAGGCCGGCGTCGCCTACTTCCTGCTGGAGTACGGCCATGCGACCGGCGACCCGACCGCGGTACGCCGGGCCCGGACGGCCTGCGCCCGCCTCGCCGCCGTCACTCCGGACGTCCTCGCCGCCTCGGCCGCGCCGGGAGCGACCCGCCGCTACGGCTCGTGGTGCCGGGGCCTGGCCGGGATCGGTGCGGTGCTCGTCCGCGCCGCCGACCGCCTGGCCGCGCCCGAGTACCTCGCCCTCGCCGAGGACGCCGCGCGCCGCTGCGCCGACCTGGCGCCCCGGATGCCGCTGGTCACCCAGTGCTGCGGGCTGGCCGGGGTCGGCGAGCTGATGGTGGACGTCGCGGTGGCCTCCGGGAAGGCGGAGTTCTGGGACGCCGCCGAGACCGTCGCCGCGATCATCCTGTGCCGCAGTGGCGGCACGCCCGCCCGCCCGGTGTTCCCGGACACCGGCCTCACCCGTTCCTCCGCCACCTGGGCCGGCGGCTCGGCCGGCGTGCTCGCGTTCCTCCGGCGCCTGCACGACCGGGGCGGCCCGCGCCTCGGCCTGCTGGACTGAGCCGGGCCGCGCCGGGACGGGACCCTGCCGGACCGGGTCGGCGCGGCGGGCCGGCGGCTCGGCCCCGGGACGGCCCGCCCCGGTGGCACGGGTGTGGACCGCGCCGATCCGGGCAACCGCCCGGCATGATGCTGATCAGGCCCCCGGGCGTCTACGCGCCCCAGGACGACACCGAGCTGCTGGCCTCGTGCGTGGACCGCGAGCGCCTGGACGCCTCCAGCCGGGTGCTCGACCTCTGCACCGGGACGGGCGCCGTCGCGCTCGTCGCCGCCCGGAAGGGCGCCCGGGTCACCGCGGTGGACCTGTCCACCCGTGCCGTCGCCGCGGCCTGGCTCAACGCCCGGCTGCACCACCGCCGGATCCGGCTGCTCCGCGGCGACCTGCTGGCACCCGTGAGCGGGCAGACCTTCGACCTGATCACGGCGAACCCGCCCTACGTACCGGCCCCGACCGCCACCGACCGGCCGGGCCGGGGCGCCGCCCTGGCCTGGGACGCCGGGCCGGACGGACGGTTCGTGCTGAACCGGCTCTGCCGCCGGGCGCCCGACCTGCTGCCGGTCGGCGGCGTGCTGCTGATCGTCCAGTCCTCGCTCGCGGACGTTCCCGCCACCCTGGCGGCCTTGCGCCGGGCCGGACTGGCCACCGAGGTGGCGGCCCGGCGGCGCCTGGCCTTCGGGCCGGTGATGGCGGCCCGGGCCGCCCTGTTCGAGCGGCGCGGCCTGATCCGGCCCGGCGAGTACGAGGAGGAACTGGTGGTGGTGCGCGGTGTCCGGGAACAGTGACCGGGGCGCGACCCGGGTGACGGTCGTAGCGAACGGTCCGCTGCTGATCGAGGGCCCGATCGAGGTGGTGCTGCCGGACGGCACGGTCCGGGCCGCCGAACGTCCCGTGGTGGCGATCTGCGCCTGCCACCGGAGTCGGACCTACCCGTTCTGCGACACCAGCCACCGCCGTCGCGCCCGCCGCCCCGGGCGCGACGTCCAGCAGCCGGACAGCCGCACGCGGGACACGCCGGACACCGACGCCCACCCCCCGGAAGCGGACTCAGACGGGTTCGTCGGCAAGCGCTGAGCGCAGCGAGGTCCGCCCGGCGTGCCACCGGCCGAGCAGGTGTTCGCCGAAGCGGGCGTCCACCATCTCCGCCGCGGCGATGCCGAACGCGATGTCCTGCTCCAGCTCCGGCTCGGTCGCGATCAGTTCCTCGATTACCCCGCGCCTGACCAGTTGCTCGTGGACGGCGTCCGCCTCGACGTGCTCGCGGTAGAACAGGGTGCCGTCCGGCCCGCCGCCCAGCCGCTCCAGGGCCTTCGCCAGTCGCGCGGAGCCGGGCGACGAGGTGATCTCGATGACGGCGAACTGGCCGACGGCCGCGCCGCGCAGCGCCCGGTGCAGTCCGAAGAGCGTCATCAGGTTCACCACCGCCAGCGTCGGGGCGGGAACCAGGTCCAGGCAGTGGCCGTAGCCGGGGTCGAGACCGAAGGCGGCCATCATCCTGGCGAACAGCAGGGTGTGCGCGCGGTCCGGCCGCCCGGCCCCGTACTCGTCGTACGCGATGGTCATCAGCGAGGCCTGGGCCGGGCCGTGGATCCTCGGCAGCACCCACAGCTGCGGGTCCGCCTCCTTGAGGTGGTAGATCGAGCGGTGCACCAGGTACTCGCGGGCGTGGCCGCGCTCCCCCTCGGCCAGCAGGAAGTGCGACGGCCCGGTGCCCTCCGGCGCCTCCACCAGCAGACGCTCCAGCGCCTCCCGCAGCGGCGGCGGGGAGGGCACCTCGGCGCGCACCGCGGCGAGGAAGGACTCCTCCAGCTGCCCTCGCAGGCGGAGCAGCTCGGGGTCCCACTCCCACTCGGGACGGACCCCGGGCAGGCCCCGGTCGTGCAGCTCGTAGCAGAGGTGCAGCGCGAGCTGGTGGTCCTCGCCCCACGGGTCGGTGAACGGGCCCGGCGGCGCGACCAGCCGCCCGGTGCCGGGCGGCCCGGCCGTGGCCAGCTCCAGCACCGCGGCCGAGATCGGCCCGCGCGCCCCGACCGGGCTCGTCCTGCCCGGCTGTGTCCGCACCACGTCCGACTTCCCTTCGCCGTCGCTGCCCGTCGTCCCGCTGGCCATCACCGGCATCCTCCCGACGTCGCCCGGTATCCCGCCCAGGCGCGTGCCCCCGGGCCCCCGCGGCAAACCGGCCCGGGCGGCGGACCGGCCGCCGCCCGGGCTGCCGACGGGCCGTGTGAGGAAGACCACCGGCGGATGGAATCCGCAGGTCAGCGCGGTGCGAAGGGGGTCCGGGAGGGGGTGTGACGGGGCCCACCGTTTGAGAACCCGCCGGGCGCTGTGACGATGGACGACGCCGCTGCGGAACCCGGCACCCGCGGCCATGGTCCGTGCACGACAGGTCGTGCACCCGGACCGACCCGCTGCCGGTCCCGCCCCTCGGTTTGTGAAACGTGCTGCCCGAATCCGTCCTGTCGCCGCTCGACCGGCCCAGCCTCCTGCCCGCCCAGCGGTCCGCGTCCACCCGTCCGGGCACCGCTGCCCCCGACACCGCCCCCGCGCCCGCCGGCCCCGCGCCCGCCGCCGCCGCCCCGGCGCACACCACCGCGTCGCACACCACCGCGCCGGACACGCCGGTCCGGCCCGGCGCCGAGCGGCCGGGCTCCCGCGCGCCGTGGCGCTCGCTGCGCCACCGCAGCATGCGCTGGTGGTCGGCGGCGAACCTGGTCTCGAACGCCGGTGCCTGGATGCAGCTGACGGTCCAGAACCTGCTGGTCCTCCAGCTCACCGGCTCGGCCACCGTCACCGGGCTGTCGCTGGCCCTCCAGGTGGCGCCCGGTCTGCTGCTCGGGCTGGTCGGCGGCGCGGCGGTCGACCGGTGGCCCCGGAAGACCACCGCCGCCGTCAGCCAGGCGGCGCTGGCCCTGATCGCCTTCGGCACGGCGGCGCTGGTCGCCCTGGGCGCGCTGAGCGTCCCCGTCCTGCTGGTGCTGGCCGTGCTCACCGGGCTGATCGCCACCGTCGAGGGCCCGGCCTGCGCCCTGCTCGGCAACGACCTGGTGCCCCGCGAGGACGTCCCGTCGGCGATCGCCGTGGGCTCGGTGGTGCACAGCGTCGGCCGACTGGCCGGCACCGCCGTCGCCGGCGTCGCGGTCGGACTGTTCGGCATGGCGAGCGCCTACCTGGCCAACGGCCTCTCCTTCGTGCTGGTCGCGCTCGTCATCCCGTTCCTGCGACCGGCCGCGGACGCCGGCGCGGCCACCGCGGCCGACACGGCCGACGGCTCGCCGGCGGCGCCGGCCCGGCAGACCGTCCGGGACGGGATCGTCTTCTTCTGCGGCCGGCGCCAGCTGGTCGCGGTCGCCTGCCTCACCGGTCTGGGCTCGCTGCTCGGCCGCAACTACGGGCTCACCCTCGCCGCCTTCGTCAACGGCGCGCTGCACGGCGGCGCCCGGGAATACGGGCTGATCGCCACGATCCTGGCCGTCGGCGGCACCGCCGGCGCCGTGCTGGCCGGCCGGCTGCGCAACCCCTCCGTCTGGTTGGTGGCCGTGCTGACGGCGGCCGGCGGGGTGCTCCAGGCCCTCGCGGCGCTGTCACCGACCCTGCTGGTCCTCGCCGTACTGGTGGTTCCGATGGCCGTCCTGGAGTCGCTGAGCGACACCGCCGTGACCACCGTCCTCCAGACCGACCCGCCGGACCACCTGCGCGGGCGGGTCCAGGGCGCCTGGCGCAGCGTCAGCACGGTCTGGGGCCTGGCCGGGCCGCCGCTGCTCGGTGCGTCGATCCAGGTACTCGGCGCACGCGGCGCGCTGCTGACCGGCGGTCTGCTGGTGAGCGGCACGGTGGGCGGCGCCGCCGCGCTGCGACGCCGCTCCGCCGAGCGGCCCCGGGACCTGGAAGGGCTCAGCCCGGCCGTGTGACGGACGGGCGTCCGGCCAACTGGTCGGACGGGCGTTCGGCCGGCCGGTCGGGCGGGCTGCGGGGCGCGGTGTTTCCACCCGTCCGAACCGGGCACGCGCGGCGGCATGGACAGGCCTCCCCCGACGCGAACCGCCCGCCGGCGCCGCTACCTGCTCTGCCCGCCCGTCCACTTCTCCGTGGACTACGCCATCAACCCGTGGATGGACCCGGGCAGGCCCGTCGACCGCACGGCCGCGCTGCACCAGTGGACCCACCTGTGCACGGTCCTGCGCCGCCTCGGTCACCAGGTGGAACTGATCGACCCCCAGCCCGGCCTGCCCGACATGGTGTACACCGCCAACGGGGCGACGGTGGTGCAGGGCCGGGCCCTGGTGGCCCGCTTCCGGCACCGCGAGCGCGCGCCGGAGGCGGAGGCGCACCGCCGCTGGTTCGCCGCCGCGGGCTACCACCCCGTCCGGACGGCCGGCCTGGTGAACGAGGGCGAGGGCGACCTCCTGCTCGCCGGCTCCCGCATCCTGGCCGCGACGGGCTTCCGCACCAGCCGCGAGGCGCACCGGGAGGCAGGGCGGTTCCTGGGGCGCGAAGTGGTCACGCTGACGCTGGTCGACCCGCGGTTCTACCACCTCGACACCGCGCTCGCCGTCCTGGACGACGACCTGATCATGTACTACCCCCCGGCGTTCTCCGCGGAGAGCCGGCGGGTGCTGCGCCGGCTCTACCCGAACGCCCTCCTCGCCACCGAGGACGACGCCGCGGTCCTCGGCCTGAACGCGGTCAGCGACGGCCGGCACGTCGTGCTCCCCGCCGCCGCGCACGGCCTCGCCACCCGGCTGCGCGCCGAGGGGTACGTCCCCGTCCCGGTCCACCTGCCCGAACTCCTCAAGGGCGGCGGCGGCCCGAAGTGCTGCACCCTCGAACTGCGCCCGGCGTGACCGGGCCGCCCCGCGGCCGCGGTGGATCAGCGCCGCAGGCCCCGGTGGCGCCCCAGTAGGCGCAGCCCCGCGAGCAGCGACGTCAGGGCCCACACCACGCCGAAGCCCGCCAGCACGCCGGGCGAGTGGACGTCCGCGCTGACCAGCAGCAGACCGGTCGACAGGGCCACCAGCAGCGCCAGGACGGCGGACGGCACGCGTACGGCGCCCCGCAGGACACCGCCCAGCACCCAACGGGGCCCGCGCCGCATCGTCCGCAGCGCACGGTCCAGTCGGCCGTCCGCCCGCAGGGTCTCCTCGATCTCCGCCAGGATGCGCTGCTCCCGGCGGGAGAGCTCCGGCCCGTCCATCGCCGACACCTCCACCGGGCGGCTGCCCAGCCCGCCCGGGCGTAACCGGCACCCGCCCGGGTGCCCCCGGCTCGCGGGGCCGGGCCCCGGACGGTCTCGTGGATCGGGAGGCGTGCACGGTTTTCCGCCTCCACGGAAGGAGACCGGCTGTGGAGCAGCGACCAGGGCATCCGCCGAGGATGGGCTTCTTCACCGACACCTCGGTGTGCATCGGCTGCAAGGCCTGCGAGGTGGCGTGCAAGGAGTGGAACGCGATCCCCGAGGACGGCCTCGAACTGACCGGGATGTCCTACGACAACACCGGCGGCCTGGGCGCCGACACCTGGCGCCACGTCGCGTTCATCGAGCAGAGCAGGCCCCCGGGCGGCGTCTGGACGGTCGCCGACCACGGCCGGGTCGACGTCTTCGCCGAGGCGCAGCGCCTCGGCCGCCCCGCCGGGGACGGCGAGCGCATCGCGCCGGTCGCCCCCGAGGGGCGGACCGAGTTGCGCTGGCTGATGTCCTCCGACGTGTGCAAGCACTGCACGCGGGCGGGCTGCCTGGACGTGTGCCCCACCGGCGCGCTGTTCCGGACCGAGTTCGGCACGGTGGTGGTCCAGCAGGACGTCTGCAACGGCTGCGGCTACTGCGTGCCGGCGTGCCCGTACGGCGTGATCGACCAGCGGCCGGACGACGGGCGGGTGTGGAAGTGCACGATGTGCTACGACCGGTTGGGCTCCGGGCTGGAGCCGGCCTGCGCCAAGGCCTGCCCCACCGACTCGATCCGGTTCGGGCCGCTCGAGGAACTGCGGGAACAGGCCGCGGAGCGCGTGCGGGTGCTCCAGGAGGCCGGGGTCGAGGGCGCCCGGCTGTACGGCCACGACCCGCAGGACGGCGTGGGCGGGGACGGCGCCTTCTTCCTGCTGCTGGACGAGCCCGAGGTGTACGGCCTGCCGCCCCGCCCGGTGGTGACCACCCGTGACCTGCCCGCCATGTGGCGCCGGGCCGCGCTCGCGGCCGTCACGGTGGCCGCCGGCGTGGCGGCGTGCTGTCTGCGGAGGGCCCGATGAGCGGGGCGCGCGCAGGGCGGGGCGGACGGACCCGTGGGGAGCGGGCGATGGTGCCGCCGGCGGAGTTCGGCTCGTACTACGGCCGGCCGGTGCTGAAGCGGCCGGTCTGGAAGCCGCTGGACATCGCCGGCTACCTGTTCCTCGGCGGCCTCGCCGGCGGTTCCTCGGTGCTGGCCGCCGGCGCCGGGGCGTCCGGGCACGGCGCGCTCGCGCGACCGCTGCAGGTGGGCGCGTTCGGGGCGATCTCCCTGTCGCTGGTGGCGCTGGTCCACGACCTCGGCCGCCCGGGACGTTTCCTCAACATGCTGCGGGTGGTCAAGCCGACCTCGCCGATGAGCATCGGTTCCTGGCTGCTGTCCGGGTACGCGCCGCTGGCGGGCGCCGCCGCCGCGAGCGCCCTGAGCGGCCGGCTGCCGCGCGTGGGCCGGGCCGCCGGGGCGGGAGCCGCCCTGCTGGGGCCGGCGGTGTGCACCTACACGGCCGTGCTGATCAGCGACACCGCGGTGCCGACCTGGCACGACGGCCACCGGGAGCTGCCGTTCGTCTTCGGCGGGTCCGCGGTGTCCGCAGCGGCGGGCCTCGGCCTGCTGGCCGCGCCGGTCGCCCAGAACGGGCCGGCCCGGCGCGCCGCCGCCTTCGGGGCCGCGCTGGAGATCGGCGCGACCCGGCTGATGACCCGCCGGCTCGGGCTGAGCGCCGAGCCGCTGCACACCGGGCGACCCGGCCGGCTGATGCGCGCGGCGGAGCTGCTGACCGGTCTCGGGACGGCGCTCGCGCTCGGCGCCGGGCACCGGGACCGGCGGGTGGCTGCGGCCGCGGGGGCGGCGCTGCTGGCCGGATCCGCCGCGCTGCGGTTCGGGGTCTTCCTCGGCGGCGTGCGGTCCGCCGAGGATCCCAAGTACACCGTCCTCCCCCAGCGGGAGCGCCTGGACGCCGAACACCGGGCTGCGGGATGAGGTGCACGTGGTGATGATGGGAGTCGGCGGCCCGCGAGCGGGCGCCCGGCACGAGGAGGTCCCGTCGTGGGCGTACTGACCTGGATCGACTCCTGGCCGGTCTACCGGCAGCTGACCGGCACCGACCCGCTGGGCCGGGGCGAGGCGGCCAGGAGCGCCCGCACCGAGGCCCTCGCCCCCCGGACCGACACGGCCGACCGGGTGGTCAAGTCCGTCTGCCCGTACTGCGCGGTCGGCTGCGGCCAGGACGTGTACGTCGAGGACGGCCGGGTCACCCAGATCGAGGGCGACCCCGACTCGCCGGTCTCCCGGGGCCGGCTGTGCCCGAAGGGCTCGGCCACCCTCCAGCTGACCACCGGGGCGGCCCGCGAGTACCGGGTGCTGTACCGCCGCCCGCACGGCACCGACTGGGAGCCGCTGCCCCTGGACACCGCGATGGACATGATCGCCGACCGGGTGATCGCGGCCCGCCGGTCCGGCTGGCAGTGGGAGGTCGACGGGGCGCGCACCCGCCGCACGATGGGTTTCGCCAGCCTGGGCGGCGCGACGCTGGACAACGAGGAGAACTACCTGATCAAGAAGCTGTTCACCGCGCTGGGTGCGGTGCAGATCGAGAACCAGGCCCGTATTTGACACTCCTCCACCGTCCCCGGTCTGGGGACCTCGTTCGGCCGCGGCGGTGCCACGACCTTCCAGCAGGACCTGCAGCACTCCGACTGCATCGTCATCCAGGGCTCCAACATGGCCGAGTGCCACCCGGTGGGCTTCCAGTGGGTGATGGAGGCCAAGGCGCGCGGAGCCAAGGTGGTCCACGTGGACCCGCGGTTCACCCGGACCAGCGCCCTGGCCGACCTGCACGTGCCGCTGCGCGCCGGAAGTGACATCGCGTTCCTCGGCGGCATCGTCAACCACGTGCTCCGCCAGGAGAAGTACTTCCGCGAGTACGTCGTGGCGTACACCAACGCGCCGGTGGTGCTGCGCGAGGACTTCCGGGACACCGAGGACCTCGACGGGCTGTTCTCCGGGTTCGATCCCGAGGCCCGCACCTACGACCCCGCGACCTGGCAGTACCGGGGGCTGGAGGTGCAGGCGGCCTCCGGGCAGCGTGACGAGCAGTACGAGCGGCGGACGGAGAGCATGGGCCGCGGCGAGGCCCACGGCTCCGGCGGCGCGCCGATCGGCGAGGAGGAGCCCGAGCGGGACGAGACGCTGACCCACCCGCGCTGCGTCTTCCAGGTGCTCAAGCGGCACTACGCGCGCTACACGCCGGAGCTGGTGGAGCGGGTCTGCGGCGTGCCGCAGGACGTCTTCCGGCAGGTCTGCGAGCTGGTGACGGAGAACTCCGGACGGGAGCGGACCACGGCCTTCGCGTACGCGGTCGGCTGGACCCAGCACACCGTCGGCGCCCAGTACATCCGCACCGCCGCCGTGCTGCAGCTGCTGCTCGGCAACATCGGCCGCCCCGGCGGCGGCATCCTGGCCCTGCGCGGACACGCCTCGATCCAGGGCAGCACCGACATCCCGACGCTGTTCAACCTGCTCCCCGGCTACATCCCGATGCCGTACGCCCACCCCGACGAGACGCTGGACAGCTTCGTCAAGGCGGAGGCCGCCCACAAGGGCTACTGGGGCGAGATGCGCTCCTACCTGGTGAGCCTGCTGAAGGCGTACTGGGGCGAGGCCGCGCAGCCGGAGAACGACTTCCGCTTCGACTACCTGCCGCGGCTGACCGGTTCGCACAGCACCTACGAGACGGTGCTGGCCCAACGGGAGGGCACCTGCCGGGGCTACTTCCTGTTCGGCGAGAACCCGGCGGTCGGCTCGGCCGACACCAAGCTGCAACGGCTCGGCATGGCCAACCTGGACTGGCTGGTGGTGCGCGACTTCTCGCTGATCGAGAGCGCGACCTGGTGGAAGGACGGGCCGGAGATCGCGAGCGGCGAGCTGCGGACCGCGGACATCGGCACCGAGGTCTTCTTCCTGCCCGCCGCCGCCCACACCGAGAAGGACGGCAGCTTCACCAACACCCAGCGGATGCTCCAGTGGCACCACGCGGCCGTGGAGCCCGCCGGGGAGGCCCGCAGCGACCTCTGGTTCACCTTCCACCTCGGCCGGATCATCCGGGAGAAGCTCGCCGCCTCCACCGAGGAGATGGACCGTCCGCTGCTCGACCTGGTCTGGGACTACCCCACCCGCGGTCCGCTCGACGAGCCGGACGCCGAGGCCGTCCTCGCCGAGATCAACGGCCGGGACGCCCGGGGCCGCCCGCTGTCCTCGTACACCCAGCTCAAGGACGACGGCTCCACCGCGTGCGGCTGCTGGATCTACTGCGGCGTCCGCGCCGACGGGGTGAACCAGGCGGCCCGGCGCAAGCCCGGCGCGGAGCAGGACTGGGTGGCCAAGGAGTGGGGCTGGGCGTGGCCGGCCAACCGCCGGATCCTCTACAACCGGGCCTCCGCCGACCCGCAGGGCCGGCCGTGGAGCGAGCGCAAGGCGCTGGTCTGGTGGGACGCCGAGGCCGGCCGCTGGACCGGGCACGACGTCCCCGACTTCCCCGTCGACCGGGCGCCCTCCTACCGCCCGCCGCCGGGGGCCCGGGCCGCGGACGCGCTCTCGGGCGTCGACCCCTTCGTGATGCAGGCGGACGGCAAGGGCTGGCTGTTCGCCCCCGCCGGACTGACCGACGGACCGCTGCCCACCCACTACGAGCCGCAGGACTCGCCGTTCGACAACGCGCTGTACGGCCGGCAGCGCAACCCCGTCCGGCACCTGATGCCCTCGCTGCCGGACAACCGGTACCAGCCGAGCGGCAGCGAACCCGGCTCGGAGGTCTTCCCGTACGTGGCGACCACCTATCGCCTCACCGAGCACCACACGGCGGGCGGCATGTCGCGCTGGCAGCCGTACCTGGCCGAGCTGCAGCCCGAGATGTTCTGCGAGGTGTCGCCCGGGCTCGCGGCCGAGCGCGGGCTGGAGCACCTGGGCTGGGCCACGGTGGTGACGGCGCGGGGCGTGATCGAGGCCCGGGTGCTGGTCACGGACCGCATGGTGCCGCTGCGCGTCCAGGGCCGTACGCTGCACCAGGTCGGGCTGCCCTACCACTGGGGCCCGAACGGCTGCACCACCGGCGACGCGGCGAACGAGCTGCTGCACCTGTCCCTGGATCCCAACGTCCACATCCAGGAGGCCAAGGCGATGGCCTGCGACATCCGGCCCGGCCGGCGGCCGCGCGGGGCCGCCGCGGTGGAACTGGTCCGGGAGTACTGCCGGCGGGCGGGCATCACGGAGCGCACCGGCACCGAGCCGTGACCGGCGCACGGCGGCTCGTACGTGCCGCGCCGCGCTCAGCGCAGCACCAGGGCGCGGCCGGACGGCGGCACCAGCTCCCCGATCACCGGCGCGCCGGGCACCTCCCCGGCGACCAGCAGTCCGCCGGAGGTCTGGGCGTCGGCCAGCAGCAGCCGGTCGGCCTCGGCCACCCGGCCGAAGTCCGTGTGCGGTGCCACCCAGTCGAGGTTGCGGCGCGTACCGCCGCTGACGAAGCCGTCGCGCACCGCTTCCCGGGCGCCCGCCAGGTACGGCACCGCCGCGGTGTCGATCACGGCGGTCACGCCCGAGGCCCGCGCCAGCTTGTACAGGTGGCCGAGCAGGCCGAACCCGGTGACGTCGGTGGCGCACCGGGCACCGGCGGCGAGCGCCGCCCGGGCCGCGTCGCGGTTCAGGGCGGCCATGGTCTCGACGGCCTCGGGGAAGTGCTCGCCGGTCGCCTTGTGACGGTTGTTCAGCACACCGGTGCCGAGCGGCTTGCTGAGCGACAGCGGCAGCCCGGCGCCGCCCGCGTCGTTGCGCAGCAGCCGGTCGGGGTCGGCGATGCCGGTGACGGCCATGCCGTACTTGGGCTCCGGATCCTCGATGCTGTGCCCGCCGGCCAGGTGGCAGTCCGCCTGCCGGGCGACCGTCAGGCCGCCCCGCATCACCTCCCGGGCCAGCTCGAAGGGCAGGGTCCCGCGCGGCCAGGCGAGCAGGTTCACGGCGACCAGCGGGGTGCCGCCCATCGCGTAGACGTCGGAGAGAGCGTTGGCGGCGGCGATCCGCCCCCAGTCGAAGGGGTCGTCGACGACCGGGGTGAAGAAGTCGGCGGTGGCGATCACCGCGGGACCGCCGTCGGGGAGGCGGACGGCGGCCGCGTCGTCCCCGTTCTCCAGGCCGACCAGCAGGTCGGCCGCCCCGGCGGCCGGGGGCGGGAGCAGCCCGGACAGCGCGGCCTCCAGCTCGCCCGGCGGGATCTTGCAGGCGCAGCCGCCGCCCCGGGCGTAGCCGGTGAGTCGGATCGGGGCTCGGGTGGTCATGACGGTTCCCTCGGGTCGGTGCAGCGGGTCGGTGCGGCAGGTCGGTGCAGGCGGTCCGGGCGGGCGGGCCGGTGTGGTGCGTTGATCCGCGGCGCCCCACCCGCTTGCATGGGCGCTGACGCGGAGACGTGCGGGTGCCTGGTGGCCCTCCCGGTCTTCAAAACCGAGGTGTCCGAGGATCTCGGACAGGCGGGTTCGATTCCCGTCCGTCTCCGCCACCTGCCGCAGCGGCCGTGCAGCGGCGGTGGACGGCGTCGATCCGTTCCGTCCAGCCGCGCCGGTCCAGGTGCTCCAGCAGGGGGATGACGACCCGCCGGGTGGTGTCCAGGGCGATCCTGGCCTCGCTGGTGGTGAACGGCTGGGCCAGCCGGGCCAGCGCGGCGGCCGCCCGCCGGTCGGCGTCCGGGAGCAGCACGATGCCGTCGGGGAGCCGCAGCAGCTCGCCGGAGGCGGCCGCGGCGGCGACCAGTTGCGGCGTCAGCCCGAGCGCGGTGAGCTCCGCCGCCTCGGGGGCGTGGAACGGCCGGGCGGCGAGCCGGTCCCGCACCTGCCGCACGGCGGGCGGCAGGACCGGCGCGGTGACGCTGCCGTAGAGCCGGCCGTCACGCTGGTCGAGCCGGCCGGCCAGCGCCCGGACCAGCGCGGTGACCAGGGCGCGGTCCGGCAGCTCCAGTTGGCGGCGCGCCGCCTCGACCGGCAGGCCCGGGTCGGTCGGGCGTTCGGCCGCATGGCGTTCCACGGCCTCGCACAGCCGCCGCTGGAGTCGCGACCAGTGCGCCGGGTCGCACAGCCAGTCGGCGGTGACGGGCGGTGCGGCGGGGGTGAGGCCCATCGCGGTGAACTCCTGGCGGCGGATCAGGCCGCGGCGGCGCAGCTGCGCGGCGGCGTCCGGCACGCCCCGGTGCCCGTCGAGCTCGCGGGCCCGGTCGGCCGCCGCGCCCCGGCGGGTCAGCCGGGGCGGGCGCGGGTCGAGGACGGTGGCCGCGCCCGCGATGCGGTGCCGGCCCGGGTCGCGGAGCAGTGCCACGTCGTCGATCCGCAGCGGGAGCGGGGTGTCGAGGGCGAGTCGGGCGGTGGTGGTGCCGAGGGGGCGGACGGTGACCGGGACGGCGGCCGTGCCGAGGTGCAGGGTGAGCCGCCGCGGCAGGTCGGCGGCGGCGTCCACGCGGAGCCGGACGTCGACGGTGTCGGTGGTGAGCCAGCGGTCCGGGGTCAGCAGGGCGCTGCCGCGCCGCAGGTCGGCGGCCCCGGGGCCGTGCACGTTGACCGCCACCCGAGCTGTGGCGCCGACGGCCGGTCGGGGTTGCTTGAGGCTCTCCAGGCCGCGGACGCGCAGCAGCCGGCTTTCACCGGGGCCGGTCACCGCGAGCAGTCGGTCGCCGACGGAGATCGTGCCCGCTGCGAGGGTGCCGGTCACCACGGTGCCGTGGCCGCGCACGGTGAACGTCCGGTCGACCCACAGCCGGACGTCACCGGTCCGGTCGGCCGGGGGCAGCCGGGCCGTCAGACGGGCCAGCGCGGCCCGCAGCTCCGGCAGCCCGGCTCCGGTCAGCGAGCTCACGGCCACCGGCTCGACCCGGCCCAGGGAGCTGCGGGCCAGTCGGGCGAGGGCCTGGTCCCGGGTCGGGGCGGGATCGGCCAGGTCGCTGCGGGTGACGGCGAGGACGCCGTGCCGGACGCGGAGGGCGTCGAGGACGGCGAGGTGTTCCTCGGACTGGGCCTGCCAGCCCTGGTCGGCGGCGACGACGAACAGCACGGCGGGGACGGGGCCGACGCCGGCCAGCATGGTGGTCACCAGCCGTTCGTGGCCCGGCACGTCGACGAAGGCGGTCTCGCCGGCCTCGGGCACGGTGGTCCAGACGAAGCCCAGGTCGATCGTCATGCCGCGGCGGCGCTCCTCGGCCCAGCGGTCCGGTTCCATCCCGGTGAGCGCGCGGACCAGGGCCGACTTGCCGTGGTCCACGTGGCCGGCGGTCGCGATCACGTGCACGGCCGCTCCGGCGCCTGGTTCCGGGCGGCGGCCCGCGGTGGCGTTCCGGCGCGGCGACCCCGTTCCCCGGCTGCGGCGCGGACGGCCCCGGCGAGCCGGTCGTCGGCCTCCGGGGCGACGGTGCGCAGGTCGAGCAGGCAGCAGCCGTCGGCGGTCCGGCCGACCACGGGCGTCGGCCCCTGCCGCAGGAGGACAGCGAACTCCTCCGGCAGGGCGAGCGCCGAACTGGCCAGCACCACGCCGGGCGCTCCGCCGCCCCCGACCACGGCCCGGCTGCTGACCGCCCGGGCCGGGATGCCCTCCGCCGACAGCACCCCGGCCAAGCGCTGGGCGCGGGTGCGCAGTTCGCGCTCCCCGGCGTGCAGGGCGCGGCGGGTGGGCGTGTCGGGTGTGGTGAGGGTGGCCTCCAGGGCGGCCAGGGTCAGCTTGTCGACGCGCAGCGCCCGGGCCAGCGGGTGCCGGGCGAGGGCCCGGACTGCGTCGGCGCGGCCCAGGAGCAGGCCGCACTGCGGGCCGCCGAGCAGCTTGTCCCCGCTCGCGGTGACCAGGTCGGCGCCGGCCCGCAGCCAGCTGTCGGCATCCGGTTCGTCCGGGAGCAGCGGTTCGCGCTCCAGCAGGCCGGAGCCGATGTCGGCGACGACCGGAGGGCCGAGCGCGGCGAGTTCGGCGACGCCGACCGCTCCGGTGAACCCGGTGATGCGGAAGTTCGAGGGGTGGATCTTGAGGATGAACCCGGTGTCGCTCCCGATCGCGGCGGCGTAGTCGGCGACGGTCGTCCGGTTGGTGGTGCCGACCTCGCGCAGCCGTGCGCCCGTCGAGGAGAGCAGGTCCGGCAGGCGGAAGCCGTCACCGATCTCCACCAGCTCGCCCCTGCTGACGACGATCTCCCGGCCCTGGGCGAGCGCCGTGGCCGCCAGGACGAGGGCGGCGGCGCCGTTGTTCACCACGTGTGCGGCCTGGGCGGCGGGGACGCGGGCGAGCAGGGCCCGTACGGTCGAGCGGCCCCGGGGTGCCCGTTCGCCCGAGGCGAGGTCGAACTCGACGTCGGTCGCGCCGGCCGCGGCGAGGACGGCCTGCCGGGCCGGCTCGGAGAGTGCGGCGCGCCCGAGGTTGGTGTGCAGCAGCACGCCGGTGGCGTTCAGCACGGGGCGCAGGGCGGTGGCGCTGTGCGGGAGCGACCCGAGGGCCGTCTCGGCGACCTCGGCCGGGCCGATCAGCCCCTGCCGGGCGAGCTCCTGGGCGTCCGTCACGGCGGCCTTGACGATCGGCCGGCCGAGGCGTCCGACGGCCTCGGCCAACCGGGGGTCGGCCAGGACGGCATCGGTGCGGAGCACCGCCCGGCGCGGATCGGGTCCGCGTCCTCCGCCGGCTCCTCCGGCCGCGGGTCGAGCGGCATCCGACGCCCGGTCACCGTGCGTCGATCCGTCGGGCGTCGAACCGTCGGGCGTCGAACCGTCGGGCGTCGATCCGCGGTACGTCGGTCCGCGGTGCGTCGATCCGGAGTGCGTCGAGCCGTGGTGCATCGATCTGTCTCGGCCTTCGGGCTGGCGGTCACGTGGGGATCAGCCTGACCGCTCGGCCCTGCGGCTTCGCCCACCGACACGCTGGGGAGCGGCGAAACGGCGTGGCCCCGCCCGCCGCGGGTGCCCGGCCGCGGGTTCCGTCCGCGACGCCCGGCGAGCACACTGGAGGCGGGGCGGGACCCTGTTGCTTCGGCCGATGCGAGGTGGCTGCGATGCCGTTCCCGCCGTACACCACCAGACGGCCGGGTCTGGACCTGCTCCGATGGCTCACCGTGGCGGGGCTGGCGGTCGACGCCTACGTCCACGCCGATCTCGCCGACCGGTACGACCCGGTGGCGAACCCGATCAGCCAGGGCGACCTGTTCCGGGCCGAGGCCGGGCTGGCGGCCCTCGCGGCGCTGCTGGTCCTGATCCGCCCGCGCCTGTCGGCGCTGGCCTTCGCCTTCCTGGTCGCGGCGGGCGGCCTCGTGCTCCTGCTGCTGTACCGCTACGTCGACGTCGGGTCGATCGGGCCGCTGCCGGACATGTACGAACCGGTCTGGTTCACCGAGAAGGTGGTCGCCGCGGTGGCCCAGGGCGTCGCCGCCGTGGCCGTCGTCCCGCTCCTGCGCGCGCACCGGAGGGTCCTGGTCTGACGTCCACGCGTGTGCGGGGCCGGATACGGCGGGAGCCGTGGCGGGGAGGTGGGGCGGCGAGTACGCGAGGCGGGTGCGCAACGGCACGGGCGGCCGGTGAGTGGCCGGCGCCGGCGGTGGAGGTGCTGCAGCAGGTCACGGACGAGGTCGGCGACGCGGTGGTCCGCCGCTTGCCGAGTGCGGCGGCGCCGGCCCAACGGCTGGTCTCGGACCTCCGTGCCCGGGGCTGGGCCGGGGACGACGAGCTGGCCGCACGGCCGGCCTTTCTGCAGGGCCTCGGTCCGGACCCGGCGACCGGGCCCAGCGCGGCGCGTCCGGGCTGAGCGCTGCGGCCCGGTGCGGCTGGGTCCGTGGGACTCCACCGCACCGGGCCGCCGACGGACCCGCCGGGGGCCGGCCTCAGCCGACGGTCAGCCGGAACGGGCCGGCCAGCACCGAGTAGCCGTCGTTGGCCAGGTAGTACGCGTCGTAGGCGCCCGCGCCGTTCAGCTTGCCGGTGGAGAAGGTGACCGCGCCGCTCTGGTTCGGCGTGTAGGCCCAGGTCAGCGCGGAGCGCGAGCCGGGGGTGACGCCCGCCGGGTAGATGCCGACCCAGTTCTTGGGGCCGGCCTGGGCGGCGGTCGGCAGGGTGTAGCGGAGCGTGACGTTGCCGCCGTTGGCCACCGCGCCGAGGTCGCCGGTCAGCGTCGGGCCGGCGGCCCTGGAGGGGGCGAAGGCGGCGTTCAGCGGGGTGGCGTAGGTGTCGTTGCCGGTCAGCCCGGGCAGGCCGAGGGCGGACTCGATGGTGCGGCCGATGCCGTAGTGGTCGTAGTGCAGCGGGCTGCTGGTGCCGGCCGGCACGGTGCCCTGGGAGCCGACGACGACGGTGGCGAGGTGGTTGTAGCCCTCGCTCTCGCTCTCGTCCCAGGTGAGCAGGAGCAGGGAGCGCTGCTGGGTCCACGCCGGGGAGGCAAGCACGGGGGCGAGGGTCTGCCGCAGCCAGCCGTCCTGGGTCTTCAGGCTGGTGGCGTTGCCGTTGCCGGAGCCCTCGCCGTCGTAGTAGTCGTCGGCGGCGATCCAGGAGAAGTTCGGCGTGGTGGCCGCGGACTTCAGGTCGGCGGTCAGCTGCGAGGTGTCGAACAGGTGCGCCGCGCAGCGGGCCGGATTGCCGCTGATGTCGGTGTAGTTGATGAACGGGGCGTCGTCGGGCATGTAGGAGCTGTCGTAGTTCTTGTTGGTGTTGCAGGGCGTGCCCATGCCCTGTTCGTAGGCCTTCCAGGTCTTGCCGGCGTCCTCGATGGTGTCACCGAGGTTGCGCTGCGGGGAGTTGATGTTGGGCCAGTAGGTGGCGCCCTTCGTGTAGGTGTCGCCGCCGGCGATCGCGAGGTAGTTCTCGTCGCTCGGGTGGTAGACGCCGTGGGCGTCGGTGAGGGTGGCGCCCTGGGCCATCAGGCTGTGGATGTACGGCGTGTCCGCCGGGTCGTTCATGATCTGGGAGTAGTCGGTGTTCTCCATCATGACCGTGAACACGTGGTCGTAGCCCGGCACGGCGGAGGCGGGCGGGGTGAGCGGGGCGGGCGCGTTGACCGGGGTGTCGAGGGTGAGGGAGAGGTTGTCCAGGTAGCCGGTCTCGTTGGAGGTGGACAGGAACTGCACCTCGACCTGGATCGACCTGGTGCCGGCCGGGACGGCGCCGGTGGCGCTGCGGGAGAGGAACGCGGTGCTCAGGCCGCGGTCGGTGGCGGAGACGGTCGGCAGCTTGGCGGTCGCGCCGAGCGGGTTGCCGTCGGCTCCCCGGAAGTGCAGGCTGACCGCGGCGTAGCCGCCGTACGTGGTCCAACCGCCGAGCCAGGCCGCGAGGTTGTAGTGCACTCCCCCGCCGTCGATCGCGCCCGCCGCGGAGGAGACGTCGACGGTCTGCGACATCGCGCCGTCGCCGAAGTTGCCGGGGCCGAAGAAGGCCCTGCCGGGGGTCCGGCCGTCGGAGGGCAGGCCGAAGGAGCCCACCGAGTGGCACATCTGGTTGATGCCGCCGGCCTGGACCGTCCAGCCGGGGACGGTGCTGGCGGCGCTCCAGTCGGTGGTGCAGTAACCGCCGCCCTCCGCGTCGCCGTTGACGATCAGGTTGCCGCTGGTGGCCGCCGCGGTGGCGGTGCCGGGCGCGGCGACGGCCAGCGCGCCGAGGAGGGGCAGGGTGGCGAGCATTCCGCCGAGGGGGCTCCGACGCAGTCGCATGGGGGGTACCTCGTCCCGTTGGTGAGGGTGGGTGCCATGGCTGTCCGCCATGGGCGCGACATAGAGGTACCGGTCGGCACTGTCCGGCGGAAGAACGCCGGTCGAACTTGACCAGACAACTTCGCGCGTGCGCTACACCCCCGGCCCCACCTCGCCCTTGCCCTTGCCCCGCCCCGGCGCGACGACGAGGCGACGGGGCGGTCGGACCGCCGCTCAGGCGCGCAGCACCCGGACGCCGGCGTCGGCGATCGCCCGCTCCTGCTCGGCGGAGACCCCCGAGTCCGTCACCAGGTCGTGCACCTCGGCGAGCGGGCAGATCGAGGCGAAGGTCACCCGGCCGATCTTGGTCCGGTCGGCCAGCACGACCGACCGGGCGCTGCTGCGCAGGAAGGCCCGGTCGGTCTGGGCCTCCATCTCGTCGTGGGTGGTGCAGCCCTCCTGCACCGTCAGGCCGTCCACGCCGATGAAGGCGAGGTCGAGGTGGTAGCGCTGGAGCATGGCGTCCGCCGCCGGGCCGACCAGTTCGTAGCTGGCCGAGCGGGCGATGCCGCCGATCACGACCAGGCGGACCTCCGGACGGACGATCAGCTCGGCCGCGATGTTCACGGCGTTGGTGACCACCGTCACCTTGCCCCGCTCGGCCAGCACCCGGGCCAGTTCGGTGGCGGTGGTGCCGCCGGTGAGGCCCACCACCGCACCGTCCGGTACCAGTTCGGCGGCCACCCGGGCGATCCGG
Organism: Kitasatospora sp. NPDC001539; assembly: GCF_040298565.1. NCBI lineage: Bacteria > Bacillati > Actinomycetota > Actinomycetes > Kitasatosporales > Streptomycetaceae > Kitasatospora > Kitasatospora sp. NPDC001539. The sequence goes on from NZ_JBEPAK010000001.1 coordinate 103,208, forward strand.
CGCTTCTCCTCCTGCTGCTTCTCGCTGCGGTGCCGCAAGGGGAGTTCGAGGTTGACGGCCCCGGTCACCGCGCCGCCGCGGGTGCGGTGCAGCAGTCCCTGGTCGTGCAGCTCCTGGAGGTCGCGCCGCACCGTCGCGCCCGACACCCCCAGCAGATCGGCGAGCGCGTGCACGTCGGCGCTGCCCACTTCCGCGATGTGGGACAGGATCCGGGCGGCGCGATCAGCTTTGAGCATGGTCGGATTGTATCTCCGGCCACAGCTGCTCGGACTTGCCATGTTCAGTCAAGATCGAACGGTGGCGGCCCCGAGCACCCCCAGCAGGCGCGTCACCTCCGCGGCCACCGCCGTCCGCCCCGGACCGAGGTAGCGGCGGGTGTCGACCAGCCCGGGATCGGCGCCGAGGACGTGCCGGACGGCCCCGGTGAAGACCCGGTTGAGCTGGGTGGAGATGTTCACCTTGGTCATGCCGTGCGCCACCGCCCGGGCCAGGTGGCCGTCGGCCACGCCGGAGGAGCCGTGCAGGACCAGCGGGACGGGGACGGCGGCGCGCAGCCGGGCGATCAGCTCGAAGTCCAGGACGGCGTCCCGGGTGGCCATGGCGTGGGAGGTGCCGACGGCCACGGCGAGGGCGTCGACGCCGGTGGTGGCGACGAAGTCGGCGGCCTCCCCGGGGTCGGTCCGGGCGCCGGGGGCGTGCACCCCGTCCTTGCCGCCGACCTCGCCGAGCTCGGCCTCCACCCAGACGCCCGCCGCGTGGCAGCGCTCGACCACCGCGGCGGTGGCCCGGACGTTCTCCCGGTACGGCAGCGCCGAGGCGTCGAACATGACCGAGGAGAAGCCCAGTTCGACCGCGTCCGCGACCAGCTCGGCGGAGGTCGCGTGGTCCAGGTGCACCGCGACCGGTACGGCCGCGGCCCGGGCGACGGCCAGCACGGCGGCCGCTATCGGCGCGAGCGCGCCGTGGTAGCGGACGGCGTTCTCGCTCAGCTGGAGGATCACCGGGGCACCCGCGGCCTCGGCGCCGGCCACGACGGCCTGGGCGTGTTCGAGCTGGATGACGTTGAAGGCGCCGACTCCGCGCGCCGCGCTCGCGGCGGGGGTGACGATGGCGCCGGTTCCGGTCTGGGGCATCAGGGCCTCCTGCTCCCGGCCGTCACGGCCTGGTCAGCACGATCGAGCGGGTCAGGTTGCGCGGGCGGTCGGGGTCCAGGCCGGCCGCCGCGGCCAGCCGTACCGCCAGGCGCTGGGCGCGCACCAGGTCGGCCTGCGGGTCGAGCCCGCTCACCGAGGCGGCCGCGCCGGTGGCCCGCACCTCCCCCACCAGCCCGGCGGGCGGCTCGCCGAGGAACCAGACCACCCGGCCCGGGGCGGCGATGCTGATCGGGCCGTGCCGGTACTCCATCGCCGGATAGGACTCGGTCCAGGCGCCGGCGGCCTCCCGGAGCTTGAGGGCGGCCTCGTTGGCGAGGCCGACCGTCCAGCCGGTGCCGAGGAAGGTGAACTGGGCCGCGGCGGCGGCCCCTTCGGGCAGTTCCTCGGCCAGCGCCCGTTCGGCCTGCTCGGGCAGATCGGCCGGGGCGAGGCCGAGGTGGCCGCGCAGCAGCGTCAGCGCCGTGGTCGCGAAGCGGGTCTGCACCACCGACTCCTCGTCGGCGAAGGCGAGGTCGACCACGGTGCCGGCGTCCGCGCGGATCGGCGTGTCCGGATCGCCGGTGAGCGCCGTGCTGGGCAGGTGCCGGGCGCGCCGGAGTGCGGCGAGCACCTCGGTCGTCGTCCCGGACCGGCTGATCGCGATCAGCCGGTCGTAGTCGCGGGTGGCCGGGAACTCCGAGGCGGCGAAGGCGTCGGTCTCGCCCAGGCCCGCGGCCTCGCGCAGCGCCGCGTACGCCTGGGCGACGTACAGGGAGGTGCCGCACCCCACCACGGCCACCCGCTCGCCGCGCTCGGGGAGTCCGGCCGGCTCCAGCTCCAGGGCCCGGCGCCAGCACTCCGGCTGGCTGGCGATCTCCTGCTCGACGTGGCTCATGACGCTCCTTAGGTGCGCAAAACTGCGCCTCGGATGCTCGATACTGAGCAATACTGCTTACTTCTTACTACGGAAGCCGCGGATCGATCAACCGTGCGCACCGATCGCGGTCCTCGCGCAGGGACGGCACGGGGGCAGCGACGTCACCCGGGGACGGGGGCGCAGGCCCCCGTCCCCGGGTGACTCGGACGCGTCAGCCCGCGATGGGGCCGGCCCCGGCCAGCAGCAACGAGAACCCGCTGGCGGTGGACTGCTGCGGCGTCTTCACGTGCACCACGCCGGCGGCCGCGTCGTACCACCAGCCCGAGGGCGCGGCGTCGAACGCGGCCCGCGAGTCGAAGCCGTCCAGCGCGCGGTGGTCCAGCAGCACCGCGCCCGGCCCCGCGCCGGTGTGCACGGTGAACCCGTAGGCCCGGGCGGCCGGTTTGCCGGTGTAGTCACCGACGCTCGGCCCGACCTCGACGGTGGTCATGCCGTGGCCCCGACCGACCGAGCGGACGGTGACGGCCTGGGTCGCGGACGCGCCCTGCTCGCGGGCGCGGGTGGTGCCGTCGTCCTCGTACAGGGTGTACGAGGACGAACCCTTGGCGTAGACGTCGTAGTCGAGGCGGGCGGTGTCGCGGGTCTGCCAGGACAGCGTCCCCTCGGGCCACATCGGCACCACGGCACCGGCCCGGACGAACAGCGGCAGGGTGTCCAGCGGCGCCTGGTAGCCGTTGAGGGTCGTCGGCCCCTGGTACGTCCGGCCCGTCCAGTAGTCCACCCAGGTGCCCGCGGGCAGGTAGATGCCGTTGCGGACGGCGGAGTCCTCGTAGACCGGGGCGACCAGGAAGTCCTTGCCGCTCAGGAACTCGTACTTGGCCGCGTCACCCCAGGTGTTGGGATCGTCCGGGTACTCCAGGACCAGCGGCCGCACCGCGCCCACGCCGCTCCGGTGGGCCTCGGCGGCGAGCGTGTAGAAGTAGGGCAGCAGCCGCTCCTTCAGCTGCAGGTAGCGCCGGTTGATCGAGCTGTACGGTTCGCCCGCCCGCCAGGGCTGCTTGTCGGCGGCGGCCCAGCCGTCCATGGTCATGATCGTGGGGATGAAGGTCTTCCACTCCAGGTCCCGCGTCCCCACCTTGGGGTCGCTGCCGAAGATCCCGCCGACGTCCCCGGTGTCGTAGGCGATGCCGGACATGGTGGCGCCCGCGTAGGTGGGGATCTGCCAGCGGAGGTAGTCGTAGCTGCCCTTCTGGTCCCCGCTCCACAGCACGCCGCAGCGCTGGGCGCCGGCCCAGGAGACCGGCAGCCAGACGAAGCCGCGGGCGTCGCTGTTGCGCTGGATGCCGTCGTAGGCCGTCCGGCAGCCGTCGAGGGCGAACTTGTAGCCGGGGCCGACCCAGGCGACGTCCAGCTTGCGCACCCGGACGCCGGCCTTGACCTCCTCGTCCTGGTTGGGCAGGCCGGTGGACGTCCACAGGCCCAGTTGGGCGTGCTGGTCCCGCAGGCCCTGGCCGGTCTGCTGGAGGTTCTCGTAGCCGCAGCCGTAGCCGTCGTTGACCAGCATCCAGCCCAGCGGGTCCTGGTTGGCGGTGTAGCCGTCGGCGACCTGGAGTGCGTCCAGGGTGTGCCGCTCACCGCGGTTGGCGTTGTGCAGGTAGCAGTCGGAGTCGCCCGGCTCCAGGCCGTAGACGGGCGGCATGAAGGGCTTGCCGACCAGGTCGGTGTAGGCGCTGATGACCTTCTTCAGGTCCGGGCCGTAGAAGTAGTAGCCGTCGAAGCGCCGCTCGCGCTCGGCGGTGGTGACCGGGTCCCCGAAGGTGTAGGTGCCGGGCGCGTAGGTGTGCCGGAAGACGCCGTAGCCGGCCGAGGAGAGGTAGAAGGGCTGGGAGTTGTTGAAGCCGCCCTCGTTCCAGTTGAAGTCGTTGGCGGCGTGGACGGTCCGGCCGCGGTGCGAGAACGAGCCGTTCTGCTCGCCGACGCCGTAGAACTGCTCCTGCGGTCCGCGGGCCAGGGTCTGGGCCGTCGCGTCCTCGGTCCAGGTCAGGCCCCGGGTCTCCTGCCAGACGAGTCTGCTGTCGCCGTCCGCGTAGAGCGCGAACCTCAGCGGGTGCTTGTAGGCGCGCAGCGTCACGTCCCGGGAGCTGATCGCCCAGTAGTCGCCCTCGTCGCTCTGCCGGACGGTCTTCAGGACGGGCGGGGTGGTCGCGATCATCTCGCCCACGGGCGGGGCGGTGAAGCTGCCGTCCGGGGAGAACCGCAGACGGAAGGTGTCCTCGGTGGTGAAGTCGACCCGGGCCTGGGCGCCGCCGGCGGCCCGGATCAGGTAGCCGTCGCCGTCGCGGCTGATGCCGGTGGCGTCGCCGACCGTGGTGGGCCTGGTCAGCCGGGCGGTGGCGGTGTAGGAGGCGTCGGTGACGTGGTACGGCACGACCAGGACCTGGTACGTGCCCGAGGCGTCCGGGATCACCGCGGAGGCGGGGTCGGCGCCCGAGGCGTCCTCGGCGACCTCCCGGCCGGTGCTGTCGTAGACGTAGAGGTCGAACTCCATGGCCGGGTCGGGCCAGGTGACGGAGACGGGGACGCCGCCGTCGGGGTTGTCCCGCCAGTACCCGGCGGGGACGTCGACGGTCAGGTCGAAGCGCCCGCAGACCTTGCCCTGCGGGTCCTCGGCGGCACTCGGGCAGTGCTTGGGGTCGGGCACCGAGCCCTGCGCGTAGGTCGGGGACTGCCAGCTGACGGCGGGGTGGGCCGTGGAGAGCGCGCCGCTCGGAGGCGTCGCGGCGCGGGCCGCCGGGGCGGTGCCGAGCAGGCCGCACAGCAGGGCGACGACGGCGACCAGGATGCTCCGGGGGCGGGGTGGAGGTAAACGCCTAGGGATGGGCATGAGCATGCCACCATTCAACGGAGGTCAGGGTGGTGTGCGGCGCAGGACCCTATCAGTTCACTTCTGCTCACTCAATGGTTAAGAATGCGCACAGCTGGGGACATGGGTGTCCGACCATGCTTGCTCTGCGATTGACTTCTGCATCTTCACGCAGAAAACTCGCTCCTCCCGACACCGGGGCCGGCTGGCACCGGCCCCCTCCGCGAAGGCGGTACTGAGATGAAGCGCCCACTCCTCGCCCTCGCCGCCGCCACCACGGCCGGCGCGCTCGCCCTGTCGGCGTGCAGCAAGGGCTCAGGATCCGACTCCACCTCGGCCGACGGCGCCACCGTGATCAGGTTCGTCGCGGCCGACTACGGCTCCAACGGCGAGAACCCCACCCAGGCGTACTGGCAGGACGTCATCTCCGCCTTCGAGCAACGCAACCCCGGGATCAAGGTGCAGCTCCAGGTCATCAACTGGAACGACCTCGACACCCAGGTCAAGACCATGGTCCAGAACGGCAACCAGCCCGACATCCTGCAGACCGGCGGCTACGCCGACTACGCCGCCAACGGCATGCTGTACCCCGCGGGCGACGTCCTCTCCCCGGCGACCGCCGCCGACCTCGTCCCCGCGCTCGCCAAGGCCGGCGTCCAGGGCGGCACCCAGTACGGCATCCCGTTCGTCTCCAGCGCCCGGATGTTCCTGATCAACAACACCCTGTTCCGCAAGGCCGGCCTCGACCCGGCCGACCCTCCCAAGACCTGGAACGACGTCACCGCCGCCGCCACCGCCCTCCGGAAGGCCGGGGTGGACGTCCCGCTCGGCATACCCCTGGGCAAGGAGGAGGCCCAGGGCGAGTCCTTCATCTGGATGCTGGGCAACCACGGCGGCTACCAGGACGCGAACGGCAAGTACGCCATCGACTCCCCGGCCAACGTCGCCACCTTCACCCAGCTCAAGGCCTGGGTCGACGCCGGCCTGACCGAGCAGAGCCCCGCCTCCGTCAACCGCACCGACCTCACCAAGGACTTCGCCTCCGGCAAGGTCGGCATGCTCAACGGCTTCCCGGGCCAGCTGAACGACGTCAAGGGCATGGACGTCACCTGGGCCCCGATGCCCGGCAAGGACGGCCCGTCCCCCGCCACGCTCGGCGTCGCCGACTGGGTCATGGCCTTCAAGAAGCGCGGTCACAAGGACCAGATCAGGGCCTTCCTGGACTTCGCCTACGGCAAGGACAACACCGTCAGGTTCGCCAAGGAGTACCACCTGCTGCCGGTCACCGAGTCCGCGCTGACCGCCCTGAAGTCCGATCCCGACGAGACCGCCCTCCAACCCTTCCTCAAGATCCTGCCCTCGGCCTCCTTCTACCCGCTCAGCGACCCGACCTGGCCCGGCGTCTCCGCCCAGGTCAAGACGCAGATCGGCGCCGCGGTCAGCGACCCCGCCAAGGGCCTGGCAGCCCTCCAGCAGGCCGCGGTCCAGGCGGCGCAGTGACGACGACGGCCCCCGGCAAGACGCTCGACACCGTCCGGTCCCCGGCTCCCCCGACCCGGCACCGGTCGCTGCTGCGCAGGCTGGGCCCGCTGCCCTGGCTGGCACCGGCCGTCCTGCTCATCCTCGGCGTGGTCGTCTGGCCGGTCGTCGAGATGGTGCGCACCTCGCTGCGCCGCGTCGACACGACCGGCACCGACCACGGTGCGGCCGGCCTGCTCAAGTACCGCAAGCTGTTCGCCGACCCCCGCCTGCCCGACGTCCTCACCTGGACCGTGGTGTGGACGGTCACCGTGGTCGGCCTGACCATGGTGATCTCCCTGGCGCTCGCCCAGCTGTTCAACCGGGAGTTCCCCGGCCGCCGGATCACCCGCTGGGCGCTCATCGCGCCCTGGGCCGCCTCCGTGCTGATGACGTCGATCGGCTTCCGCTGGATGCTCGACCAGGTCGCCGGGGTGTTCAACCGCCTGCTGCTGGACCTCGGTCTGATCGACCGCCCGCAGGCCTGGCTGGGCGACGCCGCCCACGCCAAACCCTGGCTGGTGCTCGTCGCGGTCTTCGTCTCGCTGCCGTTCACCACCTACACCCTGCTGGCCGGCCTGCAGTCCGTACCCGCCGAGGTGTACGAGGCGGCCCGGGTGGACGGCGCGTCCCGCGCGCAGACCTACCGGCGGATCACCCTGCCGCTGCTGCGCCCGGCGTTCCTGGTCGCCCTGGTCGTCAACCTGATCAACGTCTTCAACTCCTTCCCCGTCATCTGGGGCATGACCCAGGGCGGCCCCAACACCGACACCGCCACCACCACCGTGTTCATGTACACGCTGCGGAGCTACGACGTCGCGGAGTCGGCGGCGATGTCGGTCGTCAACTTCGCCGTCGTGATCGTCATGGTGCTGCTCTTCCTCCGGGTCAGCGGCCGGAACGGGGAGGACAGCCGATGAGCCGCCAGGGACACCGCGCGAAGCCGCCGGCCGCCCGCACCGTGCTGGTCACCGCCACGGCCTGGGCGCTGGCCGCGATCTTCCTGCTCCCCTACCTGGAGATGGTGGTCACCGCCGGACGCCCGGCGGGCGAACTGCGCGACAGCGGGTACCTGCCCGGGCACTTCGACTGGTCCTCGTTCGTCCGGGTGTGGTCCGACACCACGCTGGCGCAGAACCTCCGGATCACCCTGGTGGTGGCGCTCGGCTCCACCCTGCTGGTGCTGGCGGTCGCGCTGCCCGCCGCGTACTACACCGCCCGGGTCGACTTCCGCGGCCGCAAGGCCTTCCTGCTGCTGGTGCTGGTCACCCAGATGTTCCAGCCCACCGCGCTCCAGGTCGGGCTGTACCGCGAGTTCTTCACGCTCGATCTGCTCGACACCGTCCTGGTGCTCGTCCTCGCCAACGCCGCGTTCAACCTCGCGTTCGCGGTCTGGATCCTGAGCGCCTACATCGCCGCCATCCCGGTCGAGTTGGAGGAGGCCGCGCAGATCGACGGCAACGGGCGGATCGGCGCCCTGTTCCGCGTCACCCTGCCGCTCGCCATGCCGGGCGTGGTGACGGCGGTCATCTTCACCTTCATCGCGGCCTGGAACGAGTTCGTCATGGGCCTCACCCTGACCACCTCCACCGACCGCCAGCCGCTCACCGTCGGCATCAACAACATGATCGGCGCCTACAGCGTCCAGTGGAACTACGTCTTCGCCGCCTCGGTGGTGGCCATCGTGCCGGTGATCGTCCTCTTCGCGGTGATCGAACGCCACGTCGTCTCCGGGCTGACGGCGGGCTCGGTCAGGTGACCACCGACCCGCCTATAGTGGCGCCATGACGGACCAGCGCCCCACCTCGGGCTTCCACGCCGCCAACGCCGACCCGGCCGTCACCGACCGGCTGACCGCCGCGCTGGACGTCCAGGCCGCCAACCCGGGCGTGCGCCGACTGCGCGAGTGGGCCCACGCGAGCCTGGCCGTACGCCCCGGTGACCGGGCGCTGGACGTCGGCGCCGGCACCGGCTCGGAGACCGTGGTGCTCGCCGAGGCCGTCGGCCCGGAGGGCACGGCGACCGGCCTGGAGCCCCACCCCGGCCTGCGCGCCGTCGCCGAACGGCGCGCCGCCGAGGCCGGCAGCCGGGCCGTCTTCCTCGACGGCGACGCGCTCGCCCTGCCGCTGCCCGACGCCGCGGTGGACGCGGTGTGGTGCGAGCGGGTCCTCCAGCACCTGACCGAACCGGACCGGGCCGTCGCCGAGATCGCCCGGGTGCTGCGGCCGGGCGGCCGGGTCGCCCTGCTCGACACGGACTGGGCCACCTTCGTGCTCCACCCGGCCGAGCCGGCGGTGCGATCCGCGCTGGCCGCCGTCACCCGGAGCGCCGCGGCCACGCCGGACGCCGGGCGCCGCCTCGCGGCGTGGCTGACCGGAGCGGGCCTGAGCGTCGACCACGCCGGCGCCGACGTCCTGCTGCACGATCCCCGTACAGTCAGCCTGCCCATCGTGCGGGGCCTGGCGGCCGCCGCCCTGGGCAAGGGCCTGATCTCCGAGGAGCAGCGCGACCGGCTGCACGCCGGCCTCACCGCCGCCGCCGAACGGGGCGCCTTCCACCTGTCGGTGACGATGTTCGCCGTGGTCGCCCACCGCCCCGCCTGACCGCCCGGGGGGCCGTCCGCGCGGCGCGGCACTGCCCGGAGCGCGTCAGGCCGTCCGGGAGTCGGCGGTGAGGGCCGTCAACAGCGGTTCCAGGAAGCGCTGTTCGAGCCGGCCCGGGGGGAGTTCGTCGGGTTCGACGTAGCTCTGGGCGAGGCCTCCCTCGCGGATGGCGATGAGCAGCCGGGCGAGTTCGTCGGCCTCCACGGTGAGGGTGCGGCCGGCCCGGGCCAGGTGCTCGGTGAGGGCGCGGGCGAGTTGGGCCCGCAGCCGGGCGTCGTGCTGGGCGAGCACCCAGGCGGCCTGGGGGTCGCGGATGGCGCGCAGGGTGAACTCGGTGGTGACGAGGTACCACTCGCGTTCGGCCGGTTCGACCTCGCAGAGGACGTCGACGAGGGCCCGCAGGGTGAGGTCCTCGCTGGCGATCGAGTCGACCAGCGCGGTCATCCGCTGGACGATCCGCTCGCTGTGGGCGTCGAAGAGCGCGAGGAAGAGCTCCTCCTTGCTGCTGAAGTTGGAGTAGAAGGCGCCCCGGGTGTAGCCCGCCCGTTCGCAGATCTGCTCGATGGTCGCGGCGTGGAAACCGGACTCGGCGAAGGTCTCCAGGGTCGCCTGGAGCAGGGCCGCCCGGGTGCGCGGCCGCCGTTTGGTCTCGCCCTTGGGCATCGGTGGTGTCCCCGTTCGCTCGAGAAGAAGGCCGATCGGATGCATTGGCGTATCGGATTCATCATTGTATCTTCTGGGGCCATGAGCACTCCCACCGCCTCGGGGGCCGGCACCCCGCTGCCCGCCTCGCTCGCCGCCGCCGTCGGACCGCTCCCGCCCGGCGTCACCTTCCCACTGCCGCCGACCTTCGACTCCGTCGAGCAGGAGCGCCGCTACCGCAAGGAGCAACTGGCCGCCGGCTTCCGGTTGTTCGGCCGCTTCGGCTTCTCCGAGGGGGTGGCCGGCCACATCACCGTCCGCGACCCGGAGCACCCCGACCGCTTCTGGGTCAACCCCTTCGGCATGCCGTTCGGCATGATCAGGGCCTCCGACCTGATCCTCGTCGACCACGAGGGCACCCTGCTGCACGGCAGCCGGCCGGTGAACCGGGCCGCGTTCGTGATCCACTCCCAGGTGCACGCCGCGCGACCGGACGCGATCGCCGCCGCCCACGCCCACTCGCTGCACGGCAAGGCCTTCTCCAGCCTCGGCATCCTGCTGGACCCGCTGACCCAGGACGCCTGCGCCTTCTTCGAGGACCACGGGCTGTACAGCGACTACCGGGGCGTCGTCAACGAGGTCGACGAGGGCAAGCGGATCGCCGGGGCGCTCGGCCCGCACAAGGCGGTGATCCTCCAGAACCACGGCCTGCTGACGGTCGGCCAGTCGGTCGCCGAGGCCGTCTGGTGGTTCGTCACCATGGAGCGCTCGTGCCAGGCCCAACTGCTCGCGATGGCGGCCGGCACCCCGAAGCCGATCGACCGCGAGACCGCACTGATCACCCGTGGCCAGATCGGCAGCAACCTGGCCGGCTGGTTCCAGGCGCAACCGCTGTTCGAACAGATCGGCGCGAGCGACCCGGACCTGGCGGACTGACCGGCCGAGGAGCGAGGACACCCGGAATGGACCAGGAACCGCGGATCGCGGTCTTCGGCGCCGGCAGCATCGGCTGCCACCTCGGGGGCATGCTGGCCGCCGCCGCGGACGTCACCCTGATCGGCCGACCGGCCCCCATGGCGGAGATCGAGCGGAACGGGCTGACGCTCACCGGCCCCGGCGAGGCGCGCCGACACGTCCGGAGGCTCGCCACGGCGACCGGCGCGAGCGCCGCCGCGCGGGCGGACTTCGTGCTGGTGACCGTGAAGTCCGCCGACACCGCGGCGGCCGCCCGGGAACTGGCCGGCCACCTCGCGCCGCACGCGGTGGTGATCAGCTTCCAGAACGGCCTGCGCAACCCCGGGGTGCTGCGCGCCGAACTCCCCGGCCGCCCGGTGCTCGCCGGGATGGTGCCGTACAACGTGGTGCGCAGCGGGCCGGCCGCCGTGCACCAGGGCAGCGGCGGTGCGCTGACGGTCGAGGACGACCCGGCCGCCCGTCCGTTCGCGGCGGCGGCCCGGGCCGGCGGCCTCGACCTGACGCTGCACCCGGACATGCCGTCCGTCCAGGCGGCGAAGCTGCTGATGAACCTCAACAACGCGGTCAACGCCCTGTCCGGGCTCCCGCTGCGCGAACAGCTCGGCACCCGGGCGTACCGGGCGTGCCTGGCCCGGTGCCAGCGGGAGGCCCTCGCCGCCTTCCGCGCGGCGGGCATCGTGCCGGCCCGGGTCGGACCGGTGCCACCGCGCTGGACGCCGGTGGTGCTCGGGCTGCCCGACGCGCTGTTCCGCCGGCTGGCCGCCGCCGGCCTGCGGATCGACGCGCGGGCCCGCTCGTCCATGTGGGATGACCTGCGGCGCGGCCGACCGACCGAGATCGACGCGCTCCAGGGCGAGGTCATCGCGCTGGCCGGGCGGCACGGGCTGGCGGCGCCGGCCAACACCCGCCTGGCCGCGCTGGTCCGCGAGGCCGAGCGGGCAGGTCCGGGCGCCGCGCGGAGCTGGTCGGGCCGGGAGCTGCTCGCCGAGCTCGGGGGGTGACGCCCCCGGGGGTACGGCGTACGCGACCGCTACGGTGCGACGTACTCGACGGTCTGCATCATGCCGAGGTCCTCGTGCTGCAGCTGGTGGCAGTGGGCGACGGTGCTGCCGGTGAAGTCCTCGTACCTGACCAGGAAGGTGACCTGGTCCCCGGGCCTGCCGCCGGCCAGGCCGACGGTGTCGTGCCAGACCGGCGGGTCGAGCCGCTGGCCGTTGCGGTGGGTGACCAGGACGTGGTTGGTGTGCAGGTGGAAGGGGTGGTTGAAGCCCGCTCGGGAGTCGTCGGTGCGCACGGTCCACCGTTCGACGGTGCCGAGCGGCAGGGTGTGGTTGACGTAGTCGGGGTCGAACAGGCCGTGGGCCGGGTCCCGGGCCGGGTCGCCGTCGGGGTCGGCGGCGGGGGTGGCGTGGGTCCCCAGGACGCGGAAGGCGTTGGGGAACGGCTCGGGGAAGACGCCCGGATCGGTGTGGAAGACCACCTCGCGGTCCGCGTGCGGGTTGGTGATGTCGTCCTCGTCGAGGAACGGCTTGCCGGGCGGCAGCTCGGTTGGCAGCGCCATCGGCGGGTCGACGGGCTCTCCCGCCACCTCGACCGTCATCAGGGGTCCGGGCACGCCGTCGGCCCGCAGCTCGTACCGTCCTGGTCCGTCGCCCCGGACCAGGACGTCGGCGCGGTTGCCCATGGCCAGGCTCACCGTGTCGGTGGCGACGGTGGCCGGGAAGGTCACGCCGTCCTGGGCGATCTGGTGGAAGGCGAGGTCCCCTGCGTCGCCGGTGAGCCGCAGCGGTAGAGCGGTGAACGCGGTCGCGGCCACCAGCCGCCAGCGCTGCACCTCCCCCGGGCGCAGCGTCAGGGTGGGGTTGACCTCGCCGTTGACGGTGAGGGTGGCCGGGACGGCGGCGAGCGCTCCGCCGGAGGTGAAGTCGGGGACCCTGCCGTCCTGGAGCCTGAGTTCGTTGACGCAGACGACGAGGTCGGCGGCCGCCTTGATCTCGGGCACGTCGTCGACGTCGCCCTCGACGATCAGCACCCCGGCGAGGCCGCCGACGACCTGGACGGACGTGGCGCCGTGCAGGTGGGGGTGGTACCAGTAGGTGCCGGCCGGGTGGTCCGCCGGGATGTCGATGACGGTCTGGTACTGCGGTTCCGGGGCGCCGGCGTCGACCTCGTCGGCGGTGCGCGGGGCGAACTCGCGCTGGACGTTGTCGGCGTCCCCGGACGGGGAGACGTGCAGGCCGTGGGTGTGCAGGTTGACGCTGTTGAAGCGGTGCGGCTGGTTGTGGCCGCCGCTGTGGGGCTCGTTCGGGGGCAGCCCGTTGACGTGGGTCAGGCGCAGGGTGTCCCCGCCGCGCACCCGCAGGGTCGGCCCCGGGATCGCGCCGTTGTAGGTGCGCGTGGTGACCGGCCCGTAGCCCGGGATCGTGAGGTCGGTGAACCGGACGTCGAGCGTCTGCTCGACCACCTGGGGCGCGGGGTCGGAGACCGACCGCGCGGCCCGGACGGTGACGGGCTGCGGGAACCGCGCCGCCGCCACCGCGCGCCAGTGCTCGGGGATCCGGTGGGGCGCGGCCAGGAGGACGGCCGTGGGGATCGCCTTGAGCACCGATCGACGACTGATTCCGACATTTTCGCTCATGGCCGGGCAATCTAGATCAGATTGTCACAGGCCTCCGGAAGGCACACCGCACGGCCACCCGTCGGCCACCCGTCGGCCACCGGTCGGCCCGGGGACGGCCCGTCAGATGGACCCCGGTCAGGGCCGAGGCCTCCGCTGACGGCCCCAGGGGAGGTGACGATCGCTCGCCGCGACGGCGCCGCAGAGGACGTCACCGACCGGCCGACGGCCTGGCGCCGCCGGGCCGGACCCCCAGGAGGCGGCGCCAGCGCGGTAGTTCGGTGCCGCAGCAGGTGACGGCGAGGAGGCTGACCAGCACCGCCGCCCAGGCCGGGAGCAGCAGCCAGGCGGCGGTGACGGCGCCCGCGAGTTCGGCGAGCACCATGAGAACGGTGACCCAGCCGGGCACCGCGACGACCGTGCCCGGCTTGTCGCCCGGCGTCTGCAGAACGGCCGGGACGCCGATCAGCAGGACGTCCACGGCGATCGCCAGCAGCACGGAGTGCGGCCAGAGCGCGATCGGCAGGCCGATCCAGCCCACCAGTTCCAGGCCGGCTCTCAGCCCCGTGGCGTACCGGGGCTCGCCAGGCCGCTCGGCATGCTGCTCGTCCTGCGGGCCGCGCGCGGCCGCCTCGTTCCCGCCGGTTCTGCCCGACTCCTGTCCTTGACCCGCCATCAGTTGCCCCCCGTTCGCCGTGGCCGGAACGTTTCGCTGCGCATGCTAGCGCCGTCCGCGTGACGGCCGAGCCCCCGTCAAGGACTTGGTATGAGCACGGCAAAGGCTTCGCTCCACCGCGTCCGCACGTCTGGACCGACCGACCGGCCGGCTGGTGTGGTGTCGGCGCTCCACCAACGCACGGATCCACCCCGCACGGATCCACCCCGCACAGATCCACCGCGCCCGGACGCACCACGCCCGGGCGCACCCCCACGGATTGAACCTCCCACACCCTCACACTCGGGAGCAGACGCATGCGCAAGCCGTTCAAGGCCGCCGCCCACACCCTCACCGCGCTGGCCCTGGCCGCTTTCGGCACCACCACGCTGGCCACCGGAGCCTCGGCGCAACCCGCCCCGGCGCCCGCCCACTCCGGGCTCAAGCCGCTCCACCCCGGCTCCGCCCAGCGGCCCGCCGCGACCACGAGCAACACCCTCTCGGTCCGTTCCAGCGCCTCCCAGGGCGTGGTCTCCCCGACCCCGAAGGTCTACCTGGTCTTCTGGGGCTCCCAGTGGTCCTCCGACCCGGCCGGAGTCGCCCCCGACATGCAGAAGATGTTCAACGGCCTGTACGGCAGCCAGGACACCTGGGGCACCATCCTCGACCAGTACTGCGAGGGCGTCGCCAAGGGCACCACCAACTGCGGCACCTCGGGCGTCCACGTCCAGCACCCGACCTCCTCCCCGCTGGCCGGCGTCTGGTTCGACAACGCCACCGCCGCTCCCGGCAGCGCGACCAGCGCCCAGATCGCCGCCGAGGCCGGCAAGGCCGCCGCCCACTTCGGCAACACCACCCAGGCGCCCAACCTCAACGCCCAGTACGTCGTGGTCTCCGCGACCGGCACCCACCCGGACGGCTTCCCCAACAGCGGCTTCTGCGCCTGGCACGACAAGACCAGCAGCGCCTACGGCACACTCGCGTACACCAACCTGCCGTACATCCCCGACACCGGCGCCGGCGCCTGCACCACCTTCACGGACGGGCGGCTGCTCTCCGGCATCGAGTCCACCGAGACCCACGAGTACGCCGAGACCGTCACCGACTTCTGGCCCAGCATCGGCTGGAACGGCGGCGGCGGAGAGATCGGCGACGAGTGCCAGAACCTCGACGCCTACGTCACCCTCAGCACCGGCACCTTCGACCTCCAGGGCCTGTGGTCGAACAGCGCCAACAAGTGCGTGACCCACGGCTGACGGGTCGGACCGGAGCGCGGGCCCGCCGGGGCCCGCGCTTCCCCGCCGGGGCACCGGAAGGAGGAGGGCCGGGCGGCTCGAGCTCCCGGGGCGACCGGCGCGGAGGACTGACGGAGTGAAGGGCCCGGCCCCCGCTCCGCGACGATGCGGCTCACGGTTTCCGGTCACGGCTCCCGGTCCAGGGCCTGCGGGCGGCGTGCCCGCCGCTCGGGCCGCCGGTGGCCCACCACGGCCCACACCGTCTTGCCGCCGTCGGGCAGCGGGTGCGCCCCGTAGCGGTCGGCCAGCGCGGAGACCAGCCGCAGCCCGCGGCCTCCCGGCTCGCCGGGCTCCGGCAGGCGACGGACCGGGAGCCGGGGATCGCCGTCGCGGACGTCCACCCGGACCCGTCCGTCCTGGGCGCGGAGGACGAGCAGGGGCCGCTCCCCGGTGTGCCGGAGCGCGTTGGTGACGAGTTCGGAGACGATCAGCAGGACGTCGTCCAGGAACTCCGGGTCGCCGGCGTGACCGGTGACCTCCAGGGCACGGCGGGTGACGACTCGCGCGGTGGCGATCTGCCCGGGTCCTCGTCCCAGCCGCACGGCGAATCCCACCGCCGCGTCCGCGGGCGCGGCCATCAGGGCCAGCGGAGGAGGTCTGGACATCTCGGCCTCCAGAACCGGAGCGGGTCGTTCACGCCTCGGGTACCCGGCCGCGGTTCGCCCATTCGCCCGATCCGGACCGCGTTCGGTTCCCGCTCGGCGGGGCGGAGCGTCGTACCCGGCGCGGCCGCCCGGGGATGCGGCGTCCCGTCCACCGTGCGTACCTGGTCTCGGAACGGGTTGGAGCGACTGCGGAGGACGCGATGGGCTTGCCGCTTTCCGTCGGCCATGTGCTCGTGCGGCTGGAGGACGGCGAGCCCGGGGCGGCGGATGCCGTCCTGGACCTGCTGGAGGCCCTCTTCCCGACGCACACCGGCCGCGGGCTGACCCGGATCGGGAACGTGTGGGAGGACCCGCCCACGCTGACCTCCGAGAGCACCTGGACGGTGGCCGAGCCCCGGCCCGGCGGTGCCTCGCCCGGCCCCGGTCCGGGCCCCGCGGTGAGCGCCTCGCAGGCGTTCGACGTCCATCACGGCGCCCCGCCCGGGCGACGGGCCGGGCCGGCGGGCGGGGTCACCGCGGAGTTGCTCGGCGCCCCGGAGGACGTCGAGGTGATGCTGCGCACCCTCACCGGCTGCTGCTCGGCGCAGGAGGAGGGGCGCCGGCAGGAGGGGCCGCAGCTGGTGGTGCGACTGCGGCTCGGGCCCGCCGGAAGCCCACCCGGGTAGCCACGCGGGCGGCAGGGGCTCGGGTGCTCGACGGCCGGGCCCGCGCGGGCGGCGTCGGGCCGGGCCCACCGAGCGGCCGCGGGCCGTCACCCGGTCACCCCCGGAGGGCGGCGAGTCGGCGGCGGGCGGGGTGCAGCGAGCGGCCCCGGCTGGGGGCGTCCCGCCACGGATCGGCCTCGAGCAGTCGGTCGACGGTGGCGAGCGTCCAGCGCTGCGGGGTGAGGTCCGGGTCCGCCACGTCGTCCCAGCCGACCGGGGCGGCCACCGGGGCGCCCGGCAGGGCCCGTACGGCGTAGGGGGCGACCGCGGTCTGGGCGTAGGCGTTGCGCTGGAGGTCCAGGTAGAGCCGGCCGGCCCGGGCGCGTTTCCTCGCCTCGGTGGTGAGCCGGTCGGGGTGGCGGGCGACCAGGAGGCCGGCCACCTCGCGGGCGAAGGAGCGGACCTCGTCGAAGTCGGCGCGGCGGTCCAGCGGAACCAGCACGTGCAGGCCGCGTGATCCGGTGGTCATGACGGCGGACGGCAGCCCCAGTTCGTCCAGGAGTTCGCGCAGCAGCAGTGCCGCCTCGCGGACCGGGGTGAACTCCTCGCCGGGCGGGTCGAGGTCGAAGACCAGCCGGTCCGGGTGGTCCGGCCGGTCGGCGCGGGAGAGGAACCGGTGCGGGGTGATGCAGGCCTGGTCGGCGAGGTAGAGCAGGGTGGCGGTGTCGTCGCAGACCGGGTACGTCACCGTGCCGTCCGCCTTGGGCAGTTCGGCCCGGTGCACCCAGGCGGGGAAGTAGCCGGGGACGTCCTTCTGCATGAAGGCCGGGGCGTCGATGCCGTCGGGGTGGCGCTCCAGCATCAGCGGCCGGCCGCGCAGCTGCGGCAGCATCCGACGGGCCACCGCCCGGTAGTGGTCGGCCAGTTGGGCCTTGGTGATGCCGTCCGCGGGGAACAGCACCTTGTCCGCGCGGTGGAGTTCGACGGTCCGACCGCCGGCGCGCAGCTGCCTGGTGGTCATCGCGGACTCCTCGTCTCCGGGCCGGCGGTCCGCCGGCGAGGGGGCTCAGGCGGCATCGCGGGTCTGCCGGAGGGTGTGCCCGGTCCGCACCGAGCGCGCCCGGGCCGGATCGGTCGTGCCGTCGGCGGCGGCGCCGGATCCGGCGTGCTTGACCAGCAGCCAGGCCTCCCGCTCCCCGGCGCCGTGCCGGATCCGGGTCAGTGAGTAGCCGCCGTGCAGTTTGTGTCCGTACAGGTGGAACGAGGCATGGCCGCGCTCCAGGGCGTCGGCGAGCGGGAGGTCGCGCCCGGTGCGGTCGGTGGACAGGTTGCGGTACGTGCCCTCGTCCCAGACGATCACCGTGCCGGCGCCGTAGCCGCCCTCGGCGATGACGCCCTCGAAGTCGCGGTACTCCAGCGGGTGGTCCTCGGTGGGCATGGCGAGCCGCTTGTCGTGCGGGTTGCGGGACGGGCCCTTGGGGACGGCCCAGGACTTGAGCACGCCGTCGACCTCCAGCCGGAAGTCGAAGTGCATCGCCGTCGCGTCGTGGAGTTGCACGACGAAGGACGGACGGCCCTCGGAGGGCGTTGTCCGGCCGCCCTCGGGCTCGGCGGTCCGGGCGAAGTCCCGGCGCCGGTGGTACTCGGCGAGGGTGTCCTTCATGTCTCCTCCGACTCCTCGGGGTCGCTCGGGCGACGGACCCGCTCTCCCGTCGTCGCCTGCCCCCGGTCCCCCGGCCGAAACGGGCGCCGCGGCGCCACGGCTCGCGCGGCCCCGGGGGCCTACGGCAGCCCGAGTTCGCACCAGACGGTCTTGCCCCTCCCCCACGGACGCCAGCCCCAGCACAGGGCGAGCCGGTCGAGCAGGTAGAGGCCCAGGCCACCGCGTTCGTCCGGGCCGTGCGGGGGCCGGGGCAGCGGGGGCCGCGGGCTGGAGTCGCTGACCTCGATCCGCATCCGGCCGGGGCCGCGGACGAGGAGCAGCGAGCCGGGTTCTCCGGCGTGGCGCAGGGCGTTGCCGACGAGTTCGGAGACCAGGAGGACGGCGTCGGCGATCACCAGCGGGTCCGGTACCCCGGCCAGGAAGTCGGCGGTGACCGAGCGCGCCTCGGCGACGATCCCGGGCGCCGCCCGGAGCGGCAGCCGCCGGGCACGGGCTCGGGCCGGTCGTGCGCAGCGGAGCGGTGTCCCCGTCACGCCCGTCCACCTCCCTCGGTCCTCCGCTGCCGGTGGCGCGGGCGGCCGCCGCCCTGCTGGTTCCGCGCCGCCCTCGGTGCTCCGACGCCACCCCTTCGGGGCGCGCCTACCCGGGCGGCCGGTCCCGACCCGGTGGGCGGCCGGAGGGCCTCGACGGCGGACGGGCTGATCCCGTGGCCGGCGCCGACCCGGCCGGGAGGTGGCGGTCGGTCAGCGGGCCACCGACGGCGGTCAGTCGGGTGGGGCGTCCCGGATCCGGAAGGCCTCGGTGGCACCGGTGAGTTCGAGCATCCGCAGGACCAGCGGCCGCGGCCGGGCCAGGTCGATCCGGCTGCCGTCGGCCACCGCCCGGGCCTGGGCGCGCAGCAGGGCGTTGAGGCCGGTGGAGTCGCAGAAGTCCAGGCCCGCGCAGTCGACCACCACCACGGTGCCGGGCGTCTCCAGCGCGGGGTCGAGGGCTGCCCGCAGTTCCGCGACCGAGTCGAGGTCGAGTTCGCCGCGGAGGGCGAGGACGGTCCCGCCGGCCCACGGTGTCGCGTCCACGGTGAACGGGCGCGGCGGCTCCTCGGGGGCGGAGTCCTGCTCGGCGGACCACCGGCGGGGCGGTTGCGGGGCCACGACGCTCCTCCTGGCGGTACCTCGGTGGCGACGGCCCCCGAGGCGCGGCTGTCCGCTGAGCGGCATCCGAAACCCGGGCCGCACGGAAAACCGGCACCCGGGCAGATGCTTGACAAGCTCAACCTTTCAGGCCTAGCGTGCCTCCCCGACAGTTATTTCATGACCTGAAGCATCGGCGCGCAGGACGCCCCGAAGCCCCGCGAGACCGCACCCCGGAGACCACGTTCATGACCCCGCTCGACCACGGCGCCGCCGTCGCCGCCGAGACCGCCCGCTTCGTCGCCGCCGTCCGGCAGGCCGACGCCGCCCTCCCGGTGCCCAGCTGCCCCGGCTGGACCCTCGGCGACCTCGTCCGCCACGCCGGGAGCGTGCAGCGCTGGTTCACCGTCCTGCTCCAGCAGCGGATCCAGGAACCGCCGCGCAGCCGGGACGTGGACCTGCGGCTGCCCGAGCGGCCCGAGGACTACCCGTCCTGGCTGGCCCAGGCCGCCGAGGAGGCGGCCGCGACCTTCGCCCGGACCGACCTCGACGCCCCGATGTGGGCCTGGGGCGCCGACCAGCACGCCCGGTTCTGGGTGCGCCGGATGCTGTTCGAGACGCTCGTGCACCGCGTCGACGCCGAGCTCGCGCTCGGTGCCGAACCCGCCGTCGAACCGGAGCTCGCGGCCGACGGCGTCGCCGAGTTCCTGACCAATCTGCCCTTCGCCGCCTTCTTCGCGCCCGCCACCGCCGAACTGCGCGGGGACGACCGCGCCATCCGGTTCAGCTCCGTCGACGGCGGTGGCGAGTGGCTGGTGCGCCTGCGCGCCGACGGCTTCGGCCTCGACCCGGACGGCGTCGGCGCGACCGCCGACGCCACCGTCCGGGCCACCGCCGCCGACCTGCTGCTCCTGCTGTACGGGCGG
Organism: Kitasatospora sp. NPDC001539; assembly: GCF_040298565.1. Classification (NCBI taxonomy): domain Bacteria; kingdom Bacillati; phylum Actinomycetota; class Actinomycetes; order Kitasatosporales; family Streptomycetaceae; genus Kitasatospora; species Kitasatospora sp. NPDC001539. The sequence continues at coordinate 123,354 of NZ_JBEPAK010000001.1, forward strand.
CTCGACCGCACCTCGGAGCGCGTCGAGCGGTCCGGCGACGAGGAGCTGCTGGCCCACTGGTTCGCCCACTCGTCCTTCTGACGGCGGTGACGGCGGCCGACCCGACAGCGGCGGTGACGGCGGCCGACCCTACGGCGGTGGCGGCGGCCGACGGCCTGGGCCCGGGGCCGTTCGCCCGAGCGGCCCCGCGCCGCCGGACGGCCCCGGGCCCGGCCGTCACCCCCGGATCAGCGACATCAGCTGGTCGTGGGTCACACCGTCGGCCGCCGCCACGAGCCCGCCGCCCGGCCCGCCGACCGGGCCGCCGTCGATTCCGGTGACCACGCAGCCGGCCGCCCGGCACAGGGCGATGCCGGCGGCGAAGTGCACGCTCCCGGAGAGGTCCCCGCCGTCGGTGACGTACGCGGCGCGCCTGCCCGCCGCGACCCAGGCCAGGGCGAGCGTCGTGGAGAGGACCCGCGGGCGGAACCGGGCCGCGAACCCCGGGTGCGCGAGCAGGTCCACCGCCCGGAAGGTCCCGGCGTGGGGGAAGGGCGGATCCAGGTTGACGTCGACGAGCCCACTGGCGGCCGTGGGCTCCAGCCGGGCGTCCGCGCCCTCGCTCCGGATCCAGGCGGTGGCACCGTCGGTGAAGAACACCTCGTTGCCGAACGGATCGGCCACCGCCGCCGCACCGCCGCGCAGCGCCACGTTGACGGCCACGGCCATGGTGCCGACGGCGTAGTTGAGGGTGCCGCACAGCGGATCCACCAACCACTGGCGCTCGGCCCGCGCCGATCCCTGCTGCCCGCCCTCCTCCCCCAGCACGGAGTCACCGGGCCGCGCGGCCCGGATGACGTCCAGGATCGCCTGCTCGGCCTCGACGTCGGCCGTGGTCGCGAAGTCCCCGGCCCCCTTGTCGATCCGGGCGAGCCGGCGGCCGTACAGCTCCCGCACCACGGTCGCGCCGGCCCGGACCGCGGCCACCGCGACCTCGGAATCGTCATGCCCCTCATACGAGTTGATCATGACTCGCAGGATAGCGAGGCCGGGCGCACCGCCGGACACGGGGTCGGCCGCGCAGCAACGGGACGACGGACCCGGCGGGATGGGAGGGCACGCCGGGCCGCGCCGCCGCTACGGTTCGACCCGGACCTTGTCCGCCTGCATGCCCTTCGGGCCCTCGACCGCCTCGAAGCTCACCTTCTGACCCTCCACCAGGGACTTGAACCCGCTCCCTTCGATCGCGCGGAAGTGCACGAACAGGTCTGGGCCGGAATCCGGGCTGATGAAGCCGTAACCCTTCTCGTCGTTGAACCACTTGACCGTGCCGGTCTGACGCTCCGCCATCTCTTCTCCTCCGCGATCGGGGCTCCGGTCCGGAGATCCTCTCACGGAGGGCGTCCGATCCGGCACGCACAGTGGTGGACGCCCGGGTCCAGGCGGTCGGCGTGCAGACCGGCGCATGCCGGTCAGGCGGTCGGCGGGGCGGACGCCGGGTCAGGCGGTCGGCGGGGCGCACGCCGGCTCAGGCAGTCGGCGCCAGGGTGCCGTCGAAGGTGGCCGCCGCGAGGCCGAAGGAGAGGGTCATGCCGATGCCGGAGGTGACGGAGAGGGCCCGCACCCCCGGCGCCAGGTCGCGCACCAGCAGCGGGCCGCGCGGGCTGCTGGCGTAGACGCCCTGCCAGCGTTCGAGGATCCGCAGGCGCTGGACGCCCAGCACGTCGGCGACGGCTCCGATCAACAGCTCGGCCGTGCGCTCGTCGACGAACGGCGGCGTGGTGGCGTCGTAGTGGTGCGAGTCGCCGACCAGCACGGTGCCGTCCGGAAGCCTGGTGAACATCACGTTGGCGCCGATCTCCAGCAGCTCCGCGCTGTGCCCCTGCACCTCCTCCCGCAGCCGGGCGGCCGACGGGCGGCCGGTGAAGGCGTCGTAGCGGAGCATCGAGGTGGCGGTCAGCACCGCGGCGTGGGTGCGGAAGGCGGCCGGGGCGGCGGCTCGCGCCATGGTGAGGCGGCAGCGCTGCATGCCGTGGTCCTCGGCGAGGTCGGGGAACAGGTAGTCCAGGTCGTGGCCGACGCAGATCAGGATCCGGTCGCCGTGGACCGGCCCGCGGGTGGTGTGGACCGTCCCGGACTCCACGCCGGTGACGGCGGTGCCCCAGAGGATCCGGCCGTGCGGCTGCTCCGCCACCCACCGGGCCAGGCCGGGCGCCGCTTCGCGCGGGTTGACCCGCAGGTCGGCGGGCAGCAGCGCGCCGCCCACCAGGCCGCCGGACCCGCTGCTGCCGCCGTCGCCCCGCGCCCCGCCGTCCGTGCGCCCGAGCAGGGCGGCCGTCTCGGCGGCGGTCCGCAGGCGGACGGCGTCGCCGCCGCGCTCGGCGCGCAGTTCCTCCAGGACGGCCGCCTCGGTCGCCGACCGGGCGACCACCAGGGTGCCGGCCTCCTCGGCCCAGATGCCCGAGGCCTTGGCCGCGCGCAGCCAGCCGGGCCGGGAGCGCTGGGCGAGGGCGAGCAGCTCGCCGTCCTGGGCGCTGATGCAGCAGTGGCCGAAGTTGCGGACCGAGGCGCCGACCGGCTGCCGGTCGCGGTCGAGGACGGTGACGGACAGTCCGTTGCTCAGCGCCTCGAAGGCGTGGGCCAGGCCGATGATCCCGGCGCCGACGATCACCACGTCGCTGCGGCCGGGGGTGCCGGCGGCGCGGATGCGGGTGGTGGCGGGGGCGGTGGTGGGTGTGCTGCTGCTCATGGCCCCAGGTTTCCGGCTGGTCGGCATCCGTGTCAACAGCTGTATGTACAAGTTATGCTGCGTTCATCCCGGCGACCGCTCGGGTATCACTGCAGCTCATCGCCCGGAATCTCCTACCGGACCGCCTTGAGAAGTGCCGCCTCGGAGTGTCATAGTCGACTTGTGAAGACAAGTGACGAGCTTCCTCTCCACCAACGGCTCGGCGCCGAGTTCCAGCGCCGCATCGCGGCCGGCGAGTGGCCCGAGGGCGAGCCGGTGCCCAGCGAGTCGCAGCTCTGCGCCGAGTTCGGCACCTCCCGGGGCCCGGTCCGCCAGGCCCTGGCCATGCTGCGCCGCGAGGGCAGCCTGGTCGGCGGGCGCGGCAAGCCCCCGGTCGCCCGCCGCGCGGCACCCTCCCAGCCGTTCGGCACCTTCCTGTCCTTCACCCAGTGGGCCCGCACCATCGGCCGCGAACCCGGACAGGCCACCCTCGAGGTGGCCCGCCGCCGGGCGAGCCCGGAGGCGGCCGCCCGGCTCGGCCTCGCCGAGGGCGAACCGGTCGTCGAACTGGTCCGGCTGCGGCTGCTGGACGGCGTACCGGCCATGCTGGAGCGCTCCACCTTCGTCCACGACGTCGGTCGCATCCTGTTCGACTTCGATCCGGATCACGGGTCCGTCTACGAGGAACTGCTGCGCCGCGACGTCGACCTCCACCACGCCCGGCACACCATCGACGCGGTCGCCGCCGAGCCGGGCGACGCCGAACCGCTGCGGGTCGCCGTCGGCGCGCCCCTGCTGCGGGTGCGGCGGCTCACCGCGTCGAGCCGGGGCGTGCCGCTGGAGGACGCGGACGACCGGTACCTGCCCGCCATGGCCACCTTCACCATCGAGAACGCCATCAACGGCCCGACCGTCATCGGCCGTTACCACACCGAAGAGGACTGACACCGTGATCGAGCTCGTGGCCCTGGACATGGCCGGCACCACCATCGACGAGGGCGGGGCCGTCTACCGGGCCCTGCGCACCGCCGTCGAGCGCACCGGGGTGCCGGTCGCGGACACCGACCTCCAGACCTGGATGGGCACCGACAAGCGCGAGGCCATCGCCGCCCTGGTCCGCCTCGGCGGCGGCACCCCGACCCCGGAACTCGTCGAGGAGGGCTACGCGGCCTTCCGGGAGTTCCTCCGCGAGGCCTACCGGACCACTCCCCCGCGAGCCATAGCCGGCGTCGAGGAGACGCTGGCCGAGCTGCGCCGACGCGGCATCAAGGTCGCCCTGACCACGGGATTCAGCGACGACGTCGCGTACCCGCTGCTGGAGTCGCTCGGCTGGTCCGCCGGTGAGGGCGGCAACCTCGACGCGGTGGTCACCTCGGACGAGGTGCCGCGCGGGCGCCCGGCGCCCCACATGATCCACCGGGCGATGGAGAGGACCGGGGTCATCGACACCCGGCGGGTCCTGGCCGCCGGCGACACCGTGGTCGACGTCGAGGCGGGCACCAACGCCGGTGCCGGGGTGGTGGTCGGCGTGCTGACCGGCGAGCTGACCCGCGCCGACTTCGACGGTCACCCGTACACCCACGTCCTGGACAGCGTCGCCGACATCCCCTCGCTGCCCGAGGTCCGGCCGGCCGGCTGACCCCGGGCCGGGGCGCCGGAGGAGGTCCGCACGGCGCCCCGGCCGCCGCCCGGCCCGGCCCGCACGGCGGGGCAGGTCCGGCCTCTTCGGACGCCGGTCCGTGCCCGCGCCACGGGGGACCGGAACACCCCTGATATCGCTGGCGATCGCCGTCCCGCGTGCCGCAGACTCGGGGCGAGCACTTTTCGGACCGGAGGACGATTTCCATGGTTGACCAGCCCTTGACGCTGATGGCAGTCCACGCCCACCCCGACGACGAGGCCACCGGCACGGGGGGTGTGCTGGCCCGCTACGCGGCCGAGGGCATCCGTACGGTCCTCGTCACGTGTACCGACGGCGCCTGCGGCGACGGGCCGGGCGGCGTCAAGCCGGGCGAGCCCGGCCACGACCCGGCGGCCGTCGCCGCGCTGCGCCGGGCGGAACTCCGCGCCAGCTGCGACGTCCTCAAGGTCGGCCACCTGGAGATGTTGGACTACGCCGACTCCGGGATGATGGGCTGGGCGACCAACGACGCGCCCGGCTCCTTCTGGCGGACGCCCGTCGAGGAGGGTGCCGCCCGCCTCGCCGAACTGATCCGGCACTACCGGCCCGACGTGGTCGTGACCTACGACGAGAACGGCTTCTACGGCCACCCCGACCACATCCAGGCGCACCGCATCACCATGGCGGCGCTGGCGATGACCGAGACGACGCCGAAGGTCTACTGGACGACCGCGCCGCGCTCGGCGATGCAGCGGTTCGGGGAGGTCATGCGCGAGTTCGGCGCGGACTGGGAGGCGCCGGAGGACGGGGACGCGTCGCAGTCCGACGCGATGCCCGAGATCGGCCTCCCCGACGAGGAGGTCACCACCTGGGTGGACACCACCGCGTTCGGCGGCCAGAAGTACGACGCGCTGGCCGCGCACGCCAGCCAGGGCGAGAACATCTTCTTCCTGCGGATGGGCAAGGAGCGGTTCACCGAGCTGATGGGCGTGGAGACCTTCGTGCGCGTCCAGGACACCACCGGCGCGCCCGTCCCGGAGAACGACCTCTTCGCCGGCCTGCGCTGAGCCCCTCGTGATCCCCGCGGTTCCTCCCGCCCGCTCGGCCCGGGCGGGGGGAACCGCGGGGGACGCGTCCCGCGTCGGAACGGGTGTACGCCCACCGGCCGCCGGGGCCGGGCGGGCCGGGGGAACGGGGGCCTTCGACGTGCTGATCGCGCTGGTACTCCTCGCCGCGGGCGCCGGCCTGGTCCTGATGGGCGTCCACAAGCTGACCACGGCGGTGCCCACGTGCGACGGCCGGCCCATGTCGCCCGAGGACGTCTGCCACCCGCGCGTCACCGGCTCCTTCGGCGACGGCATGCCCGAGCCCCACTCCTCCACCTACCAGGAGCAGTTGGACAACCTCACCAGCGGCGGCTGGACCGCCCTCGGCATCGGCGTGGTCCTGCTGGCGCTCGGGGTCCTGGTCGCCGTCGCCTGGGCGGCCTCCCGGGACTGAACCGGCGGGCGCGCCGCGAACGGGATCGGCCGGTGTACGACCGGCCCGGGAGGCCCTTGCGGCGGCGCCGCGCGTGGTCGGAGGCGTCCCCGGAGCCTTCTACGATGACCGCCATGAACACAGCTGGGGCGGAACGACGCCTCGTCGACGGACGCTTCGAGCTGCTCCAGCAGCTCGGTGGCGGCGGCATGGGCCTGGTCTGGCGGGCCCGGGACAACGCACTGCACCGCGAGGTGGTGCTCAAGGAGGTCCGACCGGCGGATCCGGCGATGGCCGCGGCCGACCCGGACGGCGAACGGGAGCTGCGCGAACGGGTGCTGCGCGAGGCCCGGGCGCTGGCCCGCCTCCAGCACCCCAACGTCGTGGTCATCCACCACATCGTGGACAGCCCCGAGCACCCCCACCCCTGGCTGGTGATGGAGCTGGTCAGCGGCGGCAGCCTGGCCGACCGGTTGGCGTACGGACCGCTCGGCGTGCCGGAGGCGGCCCGGCTCGGGCGCGGTGTGCTGTCCGCACTGCGCGCCGCCCACGCCGCCGGCATCCAGCACCGGGACGTCAAGCCCGGGAACGTGCTGCTGCGTCCCGACGGCACCCCGGTGCTCGCCGACTTCGGCATCGCCGCCGTCCAGGACGCGACCGCCCTGACCGCGACGGGCGCGCTGATCGGCTCGCCCGAGTACATCGCCCCGGAGCGGATCCGCGGTCAGGAGGGCGGCCCCTCCTCCGACCTGTGGTCGCTCGGCATGATGCTCTACGTCGCCGTCGAGGGCAGCCACCCGCTGCGCCGGGCGAGCACCCTGGCCACCCTGGCCGCCGTGCTCGACGAGCCGCTGCCGCCCCCGGTCCGGGCCGGGCGCCTCGGGCCGCTGCTGGTCGCCCTGCTCGACAAGGACCCGGCACTGCGCCCGGACGCCGAGCAGCTCGACCGGGCGCTGGCGGAGGCCGAGTACGGGCCCCGCACACTGCCGCTGACGCCACCCGCCCCCGCGGTCCGGCCGGCGCCGCAGGACCGCATACCCACCGGCTTCCCGGTTTCCCCCACCGCGGTCCCGCCGTCCGCACCCGGCGTCCGCCGCAGCCGTGCCGCGATCGCCGCGGTGGCGGCCGGCGCCGTGGTGTTCGCCGGAGCCGGGGCGCTGTACCTGAGCCGCTCCGGCGGCGACCCGGGCGCCGCAGGGGCCAAGGCCCCGAGCGCCGCGACCGGGGCCGCCGTCAGCGGAGCCGCCGTCAGCGGGCCCGCGAACCCGTCCGGCGCGTCCTCGCCCTCCGCCGCCGGCCCGGCCGTCTCCGCACCGCCCCCGGCGGCCTCGACCGCCCCGGCGAACCTGCTGACCCCGGAGGGCGTGCGCCGCACCGTCGCGGCCCTGCAGCCCTACGCGCCCGGCAACAAGGTCTTCGAGCTGACCGTCTACCCGGAGTACGCCATCGCCGAGGTCCCGACCTCGGCCGGCCCCAAGCTCTACGACCGGATCACCATCCGCGCCGGGAAGGTCACCAAGGAGGCCGGCGGGGAGGTGATCGGCGACGGCAAGGCCGTCGACCTGGCGCAGTACGACTGGGACGCGCTGCCCGGCCTGCTCCAACGCGCCCAGGCCACCCTGAACGTCCCCCAGCCGACCACCCGCTACCTGCTCGTCGACGCCGACATGTTCGACGACTCCCCCGCGCTCAAGGTCTACCTGGCCGACGACTACGGCACCGGCTACCTCGAGACGGATCCGAAGGGCACCACCAAGCGCAGCTATCCGCGCGGCTCCTGACCGCCGCTCAGGACGGCCGGACGCCCGCCTGCCGGAGCGCGGAACGCGCGGCCAGGACGCCGCACAGCCCGTGCACCCCGGCGCCGGGCGGGGTGGCCGCGGAGCAGAGGAAGACGCCGGGGATCCCGGTGGCGTACGGGTCGAGGGCGGCGCGCGGGCGCAGCACGGTCTGCAGCGCCGTGTTGGCGCCCGTGGAGATGTCGCCGCCGACGTAGTTGGCGTTCTCCCGGGCCAGCCGGCCGGTCGACGTGACGGCCGTGGCGAGGACCCGCTCCCGGAAGCCGGGCGCGAACCGCTCGATCTGGGCGAGGACCGCCTCCGAGGCGTCCCCCCGGTAGCCGTGGGGCACGTGGGCGTAGGCGTACACGGGGTGCACGTCGCCGCGCGATCGGCCGGGGTCGGCGAGGTACTGCTGCGCCACCAGGACGAAGGGGCGCTCGGGCATCCGGCCCGAGGCCGTCTCCCGTTCGGCGTGGGCGATCTCCTCCAGGGTGCCGCCGAGGTGGAGGGTGCCGGCCCGGCGGCAGTCCCGGTGGCGCCACGGGACGCCGCCGTCCACGGCGAAGTCCATCCGGAACGCCGCCGGGCCGTGCCGCCAGCGGCGGTAGGCGCGGTGGACCCGGGCGGGCAGCTCCGGCCCGCAGAGGTCCGCGGCCGCGCCGGGCGCGAGGTCCAGCAGGACGACGCGGAACGGCCACAGCTCGGCCAGCGAGCGCACCGGCCGCCCGGTCTCGATGCGTCCGCCGAGTTCGGCCAGCCGTGCCGCCAGGGCGGCGGTGATCCGGCCGGAGCCGCCCCGGGCGACCGGCCAGCCGCGGTGGTGGGCGGCCGCGAGCAGCAGCAGGCCGACGGCCGAGGTCAGCGGTCGGTCCAGCGGCTGGAAGGCGTGGGCGGCCGCGCCGGCGAACAGCGCCCGGGCCCGGTCGGTGCGCCAGCCGCGGGCGAGCAGGGTGGCGGGCCGGACGGCCCTCAGTCCGAACCTTCCCAGCGTCACCGGGTGCCGGGGCAGCCGCAGCAGCGGGCGCAGGGCGTCCCCGGCCAGGGCGTCGAAGTCCGCGCCCAGCCGGCCGAACACCCGCTGCCAGGCTGCCGCGTCCGGCCCCAGCGCGCGGGCGGTCTCCGCCACCGACCGCACCGCCACCGCCGCGCCCCCGTCGTCGAGCGGGTGCGCCAGGTCCACCTCGGGCCAGGCCCACTCCAGCCCGTGCCGGGCGAGGTCGGCGGAGCACAGCAGGGCGGAGGCCATCGCGAAGGGGTGCACCGCCGAGCAGTGGTCGTGCAGCAGGCCCGGCAGGGTGGCCTCGCCGCTGCGGGCGCCGCCGCCGATCCGTTCGGCCGCCTCCAGCACCGTGACGGTCAGGCCCTGCTCGGCGAGGGTGACGGCGGCGGCCAGCCCGTTGGGGCCGGAACCGACGACGAGGGCCTCGCTCACGCCTGCCTCCCGGGCGGTCGCCCGGTACGGCCGGTGCGGCCGCGGCGCTGGTCCCGGACTCGGACTCGGGGCCGGACTCGGACTCGGGGCCGGACCCGCGGCCGGGGCGCCGCCCCGGCGACCGGCACCGTCCGCCTCCTCAGGACTCCTCCAGCGGTGCGGCCTCGTCGGGCCGGAAGGAGCGGAACGGATCCTGCGCCGGGTCGTCGGCCTCGGCCCACCAGGGCTGCTCCGCGTCGTCGGCGCCGGCAGCGGTGTCGCGCGGCCTGTGGATGGCGCCGTGCAGGCGTTCCAGCACCTCGGGCGGCACGGACGCCGCGAGGTCGGTCACGGCGCCGGCCCGCCCTCCGGAGCCGCGGGCCTTCCGCCGCGCCCGGTCCGCCGGGGCGGCCCTCCGCAGCCCGGGGACACCGTCGACGCCGGTGGCGTCGTACCGGGTGCCGAGGCTCTCCGAGGCGATCCGCGGGTGGTCCCCCAGGGCGATCGGCGAGGACAGCACGATCTGGTGGCCGCCGAACGGGCCGGCCAGCACCGGCCAGGTCCGGTCGTTGCGGCACCGCTCGACGGCCCTGCGGGCCCAGTCCGGCGGGTTGGTGACCGACAGGAACCGGCCGTGCTCCAGGCCGAGCAGCAGGTGGACGAAGACCAGCGAGCGCGGCAGCGCCTCCTCCCGGCCGGCCCGCCGGGCCGGCGTCCAGTCGGAGGTGTTCTCCACCACCACCGTCAGGCGCTGCGCCCGGTACGGCCCGGGCAGTTCCTCGGCCCGCACCCGCACCAGGCCGTCGACCTGTTCGCACCGCCGCACCAGCCTTCCGACGGCCGCGCCCTGCCGGTGCACCAGCTCCGTCCTGCCGACACCCGGCAGCCGGAACGCCCGCTGCACCCCTTCGCCGCTCAGCTCGTCGATGTCCAGCAGGAGTTCGATCCGCTCCTCGACGCCCTCGTCCCGCTCGGGGAGGGCCCACTCGGCGACTTCCCGACCAGCGGGTTCCCGACCAGCGGGTTCCCGCCCGGTGGGGGGCCGCTCGGGGAGATCCAAACGCTCCGCGAGGTCGAACCCGCCGACCTCGAACCCGCCGGTCTCGACGGCCCGCTCCACGGTGCGCCGCTGGACGCGCAGGAAGCGCAGCTCGACGGCCAGCCGGTCGTCCCGGCGCGCCTCCATCACGCACTCGGTGCGCTGGTGGGAGTGCTCGCCGCCCTGCGCGGTGTACTCGGGCGGGACCAGGACGCCGAACTGCCAGCGCAGCGCGTTCCCGGCTGTCGGCTCCCCGTACGGGTGGAGCGCGTAGTCCTCCAGCAGCACCGCGTCGGCGATCTGCCGGGCGGCGGCGAAGCCGCGCTCGATGCCCTCCGGGTAGCAGTTCGCAGGCTCGGCCCCGCCCGCCGCCGCGGTGGCCTGGATCTCACGCATCGTCGCCTCCCGGAAGGGCGGGGCCGGTCGGGAGCGGCGGGCCGGGCGGCGCCGCGGTGGCGATCTCCTCGCTGCTCGGTCGCCGCGCGGCGGGCGGTGGCACGGTGCCGCCGTCGGTCGGTGCAGCACCCATCAGGACGCCTCCTCGGGTTCTCGGGACGGGGTCGTGCGGAAGGGCTCGGATCAAGTCATAGCAACGGTCCGGGCGGGTCGCCCGGTCCGAACGGTCGGGGTGGGCGACCGGGGGCGCCGGCGGGCGGGAGCCTCGGGGTCGGGTGCGCCGGCGGAGTCCGGGGTTCCGCGCTGCACCGTCCGGAGTAGCCCGGCGCCCCGGCCGCCCGCCGCCGCGCCGGACCGTGGCGGACCACGGCGGATCACGGCGGACCGCGCCGGATCAGCCGACCGTCAGGGTGCCGTGCATGAACGGGTGGATGGTGCAGATGTACGGGTGGGTGCCCGACTGGGGCACGGTGAAGGTCCCGGTGGCACCGGCCGCGATCGTCCCCGTGTCGAAGGACTTGTCGGAGGCGGTGAGGGTGTGCGGGACGGAGTCCTGGTTGACCACCGTGACGGTCTGACCGGGGCTCACCGTGAGGGCGGCCGGCTCGAACGCGAAGTTCCTGATCGTGACCTGGAGCGCGCCGCTGCTGCTGGGCACGGGCGACGAGGCGGTGGCGGCCGGGGAGGTGACCGCCGGGGAGCTCGCGGCCGGGGAGCGCGCGCCGGTCGTCGCGCCGCCGGAGGGCGTGCTGGAGCTGGAGCAGCCGGAGAGGACGACGGGGATCAGGAGCGCTGCTGCTGCCTGGAGTGGCCGGGGGGTGATCACGGACGGGCTCCGTTCGGAGAGGGGCTCGACGGGGGTGGCGGCGCGATGACGGGCCGCTTCCGTTCTCCTGCGGCGCGCGCCCGGCCGCAACCGGGCCGGGCCCCGGGACGGCCCGCCGGTTCACGCGCGCGGGTGAACCCGGGTGAACCCGCGGCGTGGCCTTGACCCGGACCGGCGGTCGGGGGCGCTCCCGCCACTCGTTGCCCGTCCGCCCCTTCGCGGGGCGGCGCGGACGGTGGTGTGCGAAGGGGTTGTGGAGATGACGGCCCCACGGGGTGCACGGAAGCGCTTCGGGTAGGCGTCCCGCAGGTGTGCCGGCCCGTCCGGGGGCCGGTCCGTCGCGATCGAAGGAGGCCGAATCGATGCAGACGTCCACGGTCCGCCCGATGCCCGTCACGTTCCCCGAGAGTGCGCTGCCCGACGTACCGGTCGACGCCGAACTGCGCTTCGACACGAGCCTTCCGTACGCGGCCTGCCTGGCGTTCCCGCTCTCCCCGTGCCAGTGCACCGACGACGGCGCCCGGGTGTGCTGGTACTTCAGCCGGGAACTGCTGAACGAGGGCCGTCACCAAGCCGTCGGCAGCGGCGACGTGAAGGTCCGTCCGGGCCCGGACGGCGAGGTCCTGATCACCCTTCGGGGGCCGACCGGCAACGCGGCCGTGCTCAGCGCCCCGGAGGACGTGGTCACCGCGTTCCTCTCGGAGTGCTTCGCCCTGGTGCCCCCCGGGTCGGAGTCCGACCACCTCGACCTCGACGCCGCCGTCACCCGGCTCCTCACCGCCGACTGATCCGCCCGCCCGGGGGGGCGTTCCGTAGAATCCGCAGGTCGTACCCGCCCTACCCACTCGCCTGCTGGAGGCCCCGTTGGCGCCCAACCCCGGGCCCGGTGTGCTCACCCACCTGGAGACCCTGCTCCGCGAGACGCCCCCCGACCGGAGCGGGGCGCTGTGGCGACTCGCCGAGGAGGGGCGCCAGCTGGACGCGAACATCGTCCGGCTGGCACCGCACGCCGAGGTCGCCGAGCACGTGGAGCCGGACCTCGACGTCCTCGTCCAGGTACTCGGCGGGAGCGGCCGCCTGGAGGCGGACGGCGGCCGCCAGCCCCTCGCCCCGGGTGCCACGGCCTGGCTGCCGCACGGCGCCCAGCGGGCCCTGGCCGCCGGGCCGGAGGGACTCCTGTACCTCACCGTCCACCGCCGCCGGCCCGGCCTCTCGATCCGCTCCGTTCCGCTCCCGTAGGCCGACGGCGCCTGCCGGGCGCGTTCCCCGGGTGCCCGGGTGCCAAGGTGCCCTGGTGCCGGGGATCCAGCTCAGCCGTCGTTCTCCGCGGAGGGCAGGTACGCCCCGGGCACGTCGTCCGGAGCGAGGACGGCCGACTCGCCCGGGTAGGGCGTGGTCCAGCCGTGCGTCTGGTACCAGGTCAGGTGGTTCATCTGCGCCGGGTTGGCGCGGTCCGGTGCGGCGTTCGGCCCGGTGAGGCGCTGCTCGGCCTTCCAGGCGTCCCACTGGTCCGCGACGGCCCGCTCCGCGGCCGGCGGTGCGGTCGTCACCGGGGCGGCCGCCGCAGCGCGGTCCTGCGCCGCGGGCACGTCGACGCCGCACGCGGGCGGCGTCTTCAGACCGTCGGTCAGCGGAGTCCGGTTGGGCACGGCGGTGAACGGCGTGAAGTCCGGTTTGTCGGTGAAGGCCGTGGCCATCGGGGAGGCCGCGCTGTCCTTCTGGTTCATCGGGTGGATCCCGAGGATCTGCTCGATGGTGCGGATCACGGTGATCTGGGAGTAGTAGCGGCTGTCCACGGCCCCGTGCCGGGCCCAGGGGCTGATGACCTGGATCGGGGCACGGTGGCCGTCCACGTGGTCCAGACCGGCCTGGGAGTCGTCCTCGACCACGAAGACCGCGGAGTCCTTCCAGTACTCGCTGTGCGAGATCTCGTCGACGATCCGGCCGACCGCCAGGTCGTTGTCGGCGACCTGCGCGGCCGGGCTCGCCGGGCCGCCGGTGTGGTCGCTGGACAGCCACAGCAGGTTGAGGTCGGCCGGGCCGTTCTGCTCGAAGTCCCGCTTCCAGATCTGGTACCGGTACTGGTCCGGCACGTCGAGGTCGAACTTGGGGAAGCCGGGCACCGACACGTCGTTCAGCGAGGGGATCGGCGACGAGGACTCCAGCGGGTAGGCGGTGTCCTGCCCCTTCGCCTCCATGTTCTTGGCGTCGCAGTACAGGTTCTGCCAGGTCGCGCCCGCGGGCTTGGTCAGGAACTGGTGGAACTCGCCGAAGTCCCGCACGTCCTGGCCGGCCGCCTGGGCGCCCGTCCACAGGAAGCCGGAGCGCTGGTGGCCCAGGCCGTCGTCCTCGGTGTCGTAGCTGCGCTCGTACTCGCCGGCCGAGGACTCGGTGTACTCCGGGTTGTCGGCCTGCATCAGCCAGTTGTGGCCCTCGGCGGAGTTGGTGCCGATGTCGTAGGTGTTGTCGTAGAGCCCGAACTGCTGGGCCAGCGCGTGCTGGTTGGGCGTCACGTTCGCGCCGAACTGGGCCAGCCGGGGGTCGCCGTTGCCCTGCGCGAGGTCGCCGAAGAGCTGGTCGTACGTCCGGTTCTCCTTGACGATCAGGAAGACGTGCTTGATCGTCGACGGGTCGCCGATCCGCGCCGGCACCGGCACCGGCTCGGCCTTGCGACGGTCGGCGGTCCGCACCGAGCCGTCGGTCCAGCCGTTCTGGCGGAAGACCTTGGCGGTCTGGGAGCGGATCTCCCGGTCGCCGGGCAGGGTGAACCGGGTGATGCTGGCGGTGGTGTCGTGGGTGTTGTGCGCGCCGGTGCTGTTGGGCCGGCGGGCGTCGACGCCTCGGGTGTTGGAGACGACCACCGTGGATCCGACGGTGGTGATCTCGGCCGGGAAGTAGTCCGTGGGCAGCAGGCCGACGTAGCCGACCGGCTCCTGCGCACCCCCGTAGCGGTAGACGGCCACCGCGTCGGCCCGGCCGAGGGTCACCAGCAGGTGCCCGTCGTCGGTGAGCGTCACGGCGGTCGGCTCGTAGCCGACCGAGGCCTCGGGCCACGGCTTGGTGGAGATGCGCTGGACGACCTTGCCGCGGGCGGTGTCGACGACCGACACCTCGTCACTGCCGGTGTCGGTGACGAACAGCACGCCGTCCTTGGCGTACAGCACCGTCGGGTGCAGGCCGACCTCGATGGTGCCGACGGCCGCGGAGGGGTCCGCGAGGTCGATCACGCTGACGGTGCCGGTGGTGGTGGCGCCGGTGTCCGGGTCGGCCACCACCTGGGTGCCGTAGGAGTTGATGGTGTCGTCCTCGGGCGTGGCCGGGCGGCCGCCCTCGTTGCTCACGTACAGCTTGTGGCCGACCCGCACGATGCCGCGCGGCGCGTTGCCCACCGTCCAGCTCCGGCCGATCGCGCCGGTCGCCGCGTCGATCGCCACCACCCGGTTCTGGCCGTTGACGGCCGCGTACACCGTCGAGCCGTCGGCGGAGAACACCGCGCCCGAGGCCAGCGCGTGCTTGGCGCCGTCGGCCGGGATCGCCACCGTCACCGGGGCGGACAGGGAACCGTCGGGGTTGACGGTGAACCTGGTGTAGCCGTTGAGCTGGCCCAGCCACAACTGGGAGCCGTCCGGCGAGTAGACCGGGGCCTCCTGGCCGACCGAGCCGTCGGTGAGGTGGAGGTCGTCCCCCTTGGCCTTGCCGATGCGCTGCTGCACCCGGCCGGTCTTCAGGTCCACCACGACCAGCGAGGCGTCGCCGTCGGCGACCGAGGCGGCCAGGTGACCGCCGTCCGGGCTGACCCGGGAGGCCATGACCTTGCCGTTGTCGATCTCCAGCCGGTCGCCGTACGGCGCGAGGTACTGGTCGCTGGAGATGACCTGCCCGTCGGCGGTGACCTGGCCGACCCGGTCGGTGCCGAACTGGTGGGTGGCCGCGAAGGCGGTGCCGGTGGCCACGGACACCGCCGTGATGCACGCCGTGGCGAGGGTGGCGCGGCGGCCGGCTCGGCGGCCGGAGAGGACGGGGTGTTCCTTCGGGGAGCGTCGACGACGCGTCACCTGCATGAGGTCAGTCCTTCGGTGAGGGGGTTGCGGTCGCTGCGGGCATCGCGGCCGTCGGGTGTGTAGCGGTCGTTGCGGGCGTCGCGGCCGTCGGGTACGTAGCGGTCGTTGCGGGCGTCGCGGCCCTCGGGTGCGCCGCGGCGGCCGGATCCGGCGCGGCGGAGAGCAGCCCGAGCCGGCCGTCGAACTGCCACAGCGGGTTCGGCGCGTCCCCGTCCGGGGTGTGCACCAGGAAGTAGCCGTTGACCTCCTTGGGCCCGTCCCCGTCCGCCGTCAGCCGGCCGTCCGGGGCGACGTCCACCTGGTAGACCGCCGTCCCCGGTGCGGCCGTGCCGGGCAGGTGCCAGGTGACGACGCAGCGCCAGTCGTTGCCGGGCCCCTCCGGATCGACCTGGCCGTCGCCCCGGTCGCAGGCCGCCGTGACCCTCAGCTGCTCCTCGGAGACGGCGGGGCGGTGCAGCTGCTCGGTCTGCAGGCGGTACAGGTGCGCGAACACGGTCGCGACCGACCGCTGCACCTTCGCCTGGGTGATCCCGGAGCCCGTCGAGGGTGCGGCCACCGCGACCGCGCCGAAGGTCAGCGCGAGCAGCCCGGCGAGCGGCAGCACCCCGGTCGCGAGCGCGCGGCGCCCGGTGCCGTCCTCGCTGCCGTGGGTGAAGTCGCGCCGCACAAACAGCCGGTAGGCCGCGACGGTCGCCACCACGGCCCACCCCAGGCTGACCGCGACCGCGATCAGCGGCTCGTCCAGCCGCGTCGGATCGGCGAACAGCCCGTCCCAGGCGACGAAGGCGTAGCCGGGCAGCGCGAGGCGCAGCGCCACCGGCAGCGGCAGCAGTTGCGCGAGCTGCATCGCGACCGCCGCCAGCGCGGGGACCAGCAGCCCCATCGGCGAGCGCCCGAGGACGACGGAGCCGAGCAGGCCGATGGCCGCCAGTGCCAGCGTGGGTGCGAGGGCGATCCCCCAGGCCAGCAGGACGTTCGCGGCCGCGTCCGACGGCGCCAGGAGGTGCCCGTCGATGCCGACCAGCGGCCGGTTCCCGACCGCCGCCAGCCCGCCGACCGTGCTCGCGACCACGAGCCCCGCCACCAGCAGCACGATCACGGTCGCGCTCGCCAGCGCCTTCGCCGCGAAGATCCGCCGCGGGGAGCGGATCGCCACCAGCAGGTGTCGCCAGGTGCCGAGCCGGTCCTCGGCGGCGAACACGTCACCGGCGACCACCGAGGTGAGCATCGGCAGGGCCCACGAGCCCGAGAATCCGAGCACCACGAGCGGTCCGGCCCAGCCGGTCGCATGCATCCAGCGGCCGAACAGCGTGTCGGAGGGCAGCGTGCCCTGCTGGGCCACCGCGGCCGTGAACAGGCCGGGTACGGTCCAGCAGGCGAGCATCAGCAGCCGGATGCGCCACTGGGAGACGAGCTTGACGAGCTCGAAGCGGTAGACCCGGCCGACCGGCACCCGGCCGGCGGCCGAGGCGTTGGTCGTGGTCGTGGTCGCGGTCATGCCCGCCCCTCCTGCCGCTGTTCGGTCAGGGCGAGGAAGGCGGCCTCCAACGGCGGTACCACCGGCGCGACTTCGCGCACGCCGATGCCCGCGAGCACCAGCTCGGTCACCAACTCCTCGAGAGCCGGCCCCGATGCCCGTACGACCAGCGCCCCGTCGGCGCGGCGCGGCCCGGGCTCTGCTAGGGCCCGTACGCCGGCCGCCCCGGCGGCCACCCGCCGGGCAGCCTGCGGATCGGAGGTGACCAACCGGTGCTCCAGTTCGCGGCTCTCGGCCGCCAGTTTCTCCAGCGGGCCGGAGAAGCGCACCCGCCCGGTCGCGAGGATGGTGACCTCGTCGCACAGCGCCTGGAGGTCGTCCATCCGGTGGCTGGACAGCACCACCGTCACCCCGTCGTCAAGAAAAGCCCCGCACCCGGTCGTCGGCGACGTCCGTGAGACCGACCTCGGCGAGGACGTCGTCGATCCGCCGGCCGCGGGCGTCCGGTCCGTGCAGCGCCGCCAGCGCGGCCAGGTTCCTCCGTGCGGTCAGCGCGGGGTACAGTCCGGGGCCGTCCACGAAGCCGGCCACGCCGTGCGGCGCCGCCAGGGCCGGCCCGACCGGTCTGCCCAGGACCCGCAACTCGCCGCGATCGGCGACGGCCAGCCCGAGCAGCAGCCCGAGCAGGGTCGTCTTCCCGGCCCCGTTCGGCCCGGCCAGCCCGTGGATCCGGCCGGGCGCCAGGTCCAGCCCGACGTCGTCGAGCGCCACGACGTCACCGAAGCACTTCGTCAATCCGCGAGCCCGTACGGCGAGTTGTGTGTCGTCCATAGCCCCTTCTCGCAGTCCACCAGGGAAGGTAGGACGTTGACGGGGCGCTGACAGGAGCGGGTGGTTGAACACGGGTGGAACAGCAGGCGCTCGGCGGGCCGGTCCGACGGCCGGGCCTGTCCCTCAGCTCCGCCGACCGCCGGGTCCACCTCCCGGCGCCGCCGGCCGCCGGGCCTGCGGAGCGGACGTCTCCGGCCCCGGCCCGGCGACCGCCCGCCGCCC